>CAMAWC010000015.1 GCA_945861875.1 Bordetella parapertussis | reverse complement strand
CCCAAGCAGCACGGCCGAAGCCGTTGCGATAAGGGTGAGCCAGAGCACCTGGCGTTGCCGCCTTGAAATGTCATCCGCCACCGCCATGACCATGGCATCGACCCCGACGCGCAGTGCCTCGCGCTGCGCCAGGACTGCGCTTTGCTGGTCGTTAAGGACATTGAGCAATTCATTGGCGCGTTCGTTCGCTCCGGCCAGTTGCAAATCCAGTACCTGGCGCTGCCGCGCATTCATCGCCGGATAGGTCGCCGCAATATGCTGCAGAGCCGTTCCCGTCTCCTCAATCCTTTCGCTCCCCGGCAGATCCGGCGGGAATGCGTCGATCAGGCGTTGCGCAACGGCAAATTCCCCGTTGAGCTTGGCCGTAAAAGCGGCGTAATTGGCCGACGCCTCGGCGATCACCTCGGCGTTGGGCCGGTTTGAATTGAGCGCGCCAAACCAGCGTTCGAACGCCAGGCGCCGCCGCAATCCGTACTCGTTCACCTTGGTGATCGAGTCGGCGAGCGGCATGTGCAGGGTCAACACGGCGTTCATTTCCCGCTCGGTCTGCCGCGCCTCGAACAGCATGTAAGCCGACAACACAATGGTCAGCAACAACAGGAAACCGGCAAGACCGTATATTTTTGCAGCGATGCTACGCGTAAATTGCATGTTCCGGGCGCTCTCTCTCAAGTGTGGATGTATCACGGCCGGCATCTGCGCCCGGCCCCGGGTCGCATCGTGTGGAACCGCCACAGCTGAGGTCGTTGTCCCTGTGGTATTTGGCGCCCTTTCCGGTCAGTTCCAGAGCGCGTCCGTCATCAGTCAGCTGGTACAGCCAGCCCCCCGGGGCCACCGACATCGCACCGGCGTAAGCACCGCCCTGATCCGCAGCCTGCCCGCTTAATTCCCAGCCTGGGTTTACAAAGTCATTGACCCCGCTGGCTCGCTCATAGACCCAGACTTGCCGGAATTTCTTTATGCCGATGCCAAGACCCGCCTGAATTTCGACCATGTACATATAGGGCTCTTTCCTGGGTTTCTTGTCAATCACGATGCCGGTTCCCTAACCGCCGATAACGCAGCAATTGCCATCCTGTGCATTTTCAGCTTCCTTCCGTTCATTCAAATGGTCCCGACACGAGATGTTGCGTCCCAAATGTTCGTTTTACCAACCACAGGAGCGGCAGCCGGGGTGCAATCGGCCCAAAGATATCATTTCCGTTTCGGCTTGGCCGCCGGCGAGGACCAGCGCTCGAGCACCGCCATGACGCCGCCGGTGTCCTGCTCCTGCATGCCCAGCGCCATGGCGGCATCGTAAATCGGCACGGTGGCCGAGAACAGGGGCGCGGCGGCGCCCACTTCCTTGAGCAGGGCGGCGATGATCGCCATGTCCTTTTGCCACACTTCCATTTTCATCGTCGCCGGCAGGTAATTGCGCCGCGCCATCATCGGGCCGCGCACCTGCAGCATGCGCGAACCGCCGGCGCCATCGGCGACCACGCGCACGATGGTGTCGGCATCCAGGCCAGAGCGGGTGCCAAGCAGCACCGCCTCGGCCGTTGAGACGTTGTGTATGGCCACCAGCAGGTTGGCCACCAGCTTCATTTTCATGCCGTTGCTGAAGGTGCCAAGGTCGTACTGCACGCGCGCAAATCCGGCAAACACCGGTTTCATGCGGCGTATGCCTGCGGGCAAGCCGCTGGCGTAGACCGCGAGGTCGCCGGTCACCGCCTGGGCACCGGTACCGGACAAGGGGCAGTCGAGCAGCTCGACGCCGGCGCCGGCGAGGCGCGCCCTCACCCTTTCCTTGTCACCTATGGTCAGGGTGCTGACCTCGGCAACGACGGTGCCGCGCGCGGCATGTTGCGCCAGCTGTTCGGCCACCGCATCGAGCGCCGCCGGACTGGGCAGCGAGGTGATGACGCGGTTGCAGCCCTTGACAGCCTCGGCGATGCTCGCCACGGCCAGTCCACCGGCCCGGGCCAGCGCATTGCGGCGGGCAGCAAGCACGTCGTAGCCCCTGACGCGAAAGCCCGATTTGACCAGGTTGGCCGCGATCGATGAACCCATGATGCCAAGGCCGATCACCGCCACCGATCCTTTTGCTGCGCCGCCACGTACCGTTTTTTTGACCATCGCCAGACTCTCCGGAAATTGTGTATTTTTATTGAGCAATTGATAAATTGTCGCTAGTATAAGCGCCGTCCGGCTGCGCCACAAAACCGCGCTGGCACCTTACCCAACTGAGCCAAAACCAGCCAAGACCGAGGAGCACAGCATGCCAGCCGCATCCCCTTCACGCCAGCAGGAATTCCCCGCATGATACGCGCCGCCATTATCGGCCTGGGCTGGTGGGGCCGCACCATTGCCCGCGACCTCGCGACCAGCAGCATCATCCGACCGGTTCTCGGCGTCGACCCAGAAGCCGCCGGCCGCGATGCCGCCGCCGCACTGGGTATGCGCGTGGCGGAGAATTTCGACGCCGCGCTGCAGGCGCCGGACATCGACGCCGTGGTCTTGTGCACGCCGCACCGCTTTCATGCCGACCAGATCGAGCAGGCGGCGCGCGCCGGCAAGCATGTGTTTTGCGAAAAGCCGCTGTGCCTGACCGGCGCCGATGTAAAACGCGCCGTCGCCGCGGTAAAAAAAGCCGGCGTGACGTTGGGCATAGGCCACGAGCGGCGCTTCGAGCCGGCAATGATCGAGTTGCGCCAGCGCTTCAAGGCGGGTGAATTCGGTGAGATACTGCAAATCGAGGCCAATTTCAGCCAGGACAAATTCCTCGCCCTGCCGCCGGACAACTGGCGCCTGTCGCCGGTCCACGCCCCCAACGGCCCGCTCACCGGCACCGGCATCCACTTGGTGGACCTTTCCATCTCTTTTCTCGGCCTGCCGCAATCGGTCTGGGCACGCCTGTCCACACGCGGCAGCAATTTCGCCAACGGCGATACCCTGGGCATCATGCTGGGCTTTCCCGGTGGCGCCAACGCACTGCTCGGCGCCGTGCTGGCCACGCCTTTTGTCGGACGTTTTGCAGTGTTCGGCTCCAAGGGCTGGATGGAAATCCGCGACCGTACCCACCCGGAACTGCCCACCGGCTGGGATGTCGGCGTGTGCCACCGCAGCGGCACACCGGAAATGCGTTTTTTCGCGCCCCACCCCGCGGTGCGTGCCAACCTCGAGGCGTTTGCCACCGCCGCCATGGGTGGCGCGGCCTATCCGGTCAGCAGCGACGAAATGCTCGCCAATGTGCTGACCCTCGAAGCCATCAACCGTTCGGTCGAGAGCGGCGGACTGGTTTCGCCAGATGCGCTCAGCTAGATGCATCGACAAAAACATCGTCATTCCCGCGAAAGCGGGAATCCATGGGGTTTGTCGTATTGCGACCCGCTTGACCCCATGGATTCCGGGTTCCGCTGCGCGGCCCCGGAATGACAAATGAGTGGCCTGATTTTTAACCAACCATATGCCCCCGCGATAACCCGGAGAAGACAATGAAACTCGGAACATTCATGATGCCGCTGCACCCGCCGGGACGCAAACCCTGGGAGACGCTGGTGGAGGACCGCGAGGCCATCCTGCTGGCCGACAAACTCGGCTATTGCGAGGCCTTTGTCGGCGAGCACGTCACCGACCTCGCCGAGAACGTCACCTCGTGCATGATGTTCCTCTCCAGCCTGGTGCACGAAACCAAGCAAATCATGCTCGGCACCGGCACCGTCAACATGCCCAACTCCCACCCGGCGGCCATTGCCGCCCAGGTGGCAATGCTCGATCACATGTTGAAGGGCCGTTTCATCATGGGCATCAGCCCCGGCGGCCTGATGTCCGATGCCGAGGTGTTCGGCAATTTCGGCAAAGACCGCAACGAAATGTTCCTCGAGAGCATCAACATGGTGCTCGAGATCTGGAAAAACGACGGCCCCTACAAGCTGGCCGGCAAGTATTTCAACGTGACCACCGAAAAAACCATGATCCCGGAAATCGGCCAGGGCACCATCCTCAAGCCCTACCAGTCGCCGCATCCGCAAATCGTCGTCACCGCCGTCGCCCCCTTCTCCAAGGGCGTCACCGAGGCGGCCAAACGCGGCTGGCAGCCGATATCGGCCAACTTCCTGCTGCCACAGTGGGCGGCCTCGCACTGGCCCAAGTATGTCGAGGGCCGCGAGGCCGTGGGCGCCAAGGCTAACCCGTCCGAATGGCGCGTGGCGAAGTCGATTTTTGTCGCCGACGACGAAGCCACGGCCAAGCGCTACGGCCACTCCTCGGAAGGCCCCTACCACTTTTACTTCAAGCAGCTGGTGCGCAAGCTGGTCGGATTTGCCGGCCGCTCCAACCTGTTCAAGGCCGACCAGAGCGAGCCGGATTCAAAAATCACCACCGAGTACGTCACTGAAAAACTGGTGCTCACCGGTACCGTCAACAGCGTGGTCGACCAGTTGCTTGCCTTCCGCGAACAGGTCGGCGACTTCGGCACCCTGCTCTACCCCTGCCACGACTGGCTCGACCCGAAGCTCGCCAAACGCTCGATGCAGCTGATGGCCGAGGAAGTAATGCCGCGCGTGAACAAAGCCATCGGCAAGGGCTAGGCCTTCCGGTTACCGGTTTCTCGAGCCTACTCCAGGCGCTCGAGGTAGCTGTGGAACACCCCGACATGCACAAAGGCCTCGTCGGCTGAGTTGGGCCAGAGTTCGCTCGCCTTGAAACGCACGTCACAGGTCGGTTCATCGGCCGCCGCCACACCGTGGGCGTGGGCATCGGGAAAGGGATAAGCCGGTGATTCGCCGACCACCACGCCGGTCTTGCCGCGAATGTATGCGGGCATGCGGATGTGGCCGGGGACATGGTCGTCCCTCACCCTGACGCGATCGCCGGCCTTGAAACGTGCCGGTCCGCTCACGTTCGAGCGTCCCGGTGCGCTGGGCATGGACAAGGGGAACGCCCCTTGCGCACGGCGCTCAAGTTCCTCGCGCGTCACCAGTCCCTTCTCGACGCACAGCGTCGCAAGGCTGGTCAGCGAGCGCTCGTAATAACTGGCCGACAGGTAGTGGCGCGGTTCCATGCGCTCGATGGCGTGGCGATACTCGTCCATGTTGAACACGCCCAGCTTCACGGCGAGGGAGTACAGCGCGTTGACGCGTTTTTCCCAGGGCTCATGGAACACCTGGGCGTCAAGCGCATAACGCACCGGGCCAAAGCCCTGCCTGCCGCCAAGATCATGCATTCCGTCCATGACTGAACCTCTTTTTAGAATGTCCTGAAATACTAAAGCCGCGCAACGCCTATCATTGATTCCTTGGTGACGATTTGCGCGAGTTTGTCCTCGGTCCAGCCGAGGGTCGCCGGCGGTTGCACCGGCAGCACCATGTAGCGCGTATCGGCCGTGGTGTCCCAGACGCGGATCTCCATATCCGGCGGCAGCGCAAGGCCCATTTCCCCGAGCACGGTGCGTGACTCGCGCACCACGCGGGCGCGGTATTCGAGGTCCTTGTACCAGTCCGGCGGCAGGCCGATGATGGTGAATGCGGTGCAGGAGCAAAGCGTGCAGCAAATGATGTTGTGCACTGTCGGGGTGTTCTCCAGCACAACGAGATGGCGATGGTGGCGCGGCATTTCCAGACCCAGCTCGGCGACAGCGTCGCGGCCGCTGGCAAACAGGCGCCGCCTGAAACCGGCATCGGTCCAGGCCTTGGCCACCACACGCGCGCCGTTATGCGGCACCCACTGTTCCTCGACCAGGTGCTTGGCTTGTTCGATGAATTCGGCCGGCTTCATGCCGCGCTCTTCGAGCACCGACTGGATGGCGTCAATGCGCTCCTCGACGGTAGCGGTTCTTTGCTGCGGATGGCCGCGTTCTGTCATGGTCCTTGCTCCTGAATTAGTCTATCGTCACCTTGTTCTGTCGCACCACCTTGCCCCATTTTTCGACTTCGGAATGGACCAGTTTGGCGAATTGTTCCGACGGTTCACCGCCCGGCTCGGCGCCCTGCAGCGCCCAGATGGCCTTGAGCTCGGGCGTCGCCAGCGCCTTGGCGGTCTCCTGCTGCAGCTTGAGCATGATGTCGCGCGGCGTGCCTGCCGGCGCCCACAGGCCGTACCAGGACAGCGACTCGAAGCCGGGCACACCAGCCTCCGCCATGGTCGGAATGTCGGGGAAAGCCGGCGAGCGCTTGGGCGATGTGACCGCCAGGGCGCGGATCTTGCCGGCGCGGATGTGTGCCGAAGCACTGCCCAGGCCCTCGAAAATCAGGTCGATCTCGCTGCCCAGCAGGCCGGTCATGGCCGGTCCGGAACCCTTGTAGGGCACGTGGATCATGCTGGTGCCGGTGAGGTTGTTGAAAATCTCACCGGCAAGGTGGCGCGTGGTGCCGTTGCCCGATGAGCCGTAATTGACCTTGCCCGGGTTGGCCTTGGAGTAGGCGATGAGTTCGGCGATGGTTTTTGCCGGCATTTTGGCGCTCACCACCAGCACGTCGGGCACGTAGCCAACGCCGGTTATGGGAACCAGGTCTTTTTCCAGATCATAAGCAAGGTTTTTGTAGGCGCTGACGGCCACGGTGTGATGCACGGCGCCAAGCAAAAAGGTATAGCCGTCGGGCGCGGACTTGGCGGCAAGGTCGGCGCCGATGTTGCCGCCGGCACCGCCGCGGCTGTCGATGATGAACTGCTGCCCCAGTTGCTGCGACAGGCGCGCCGCCAGCGGTCGCGCAAAGGCGTCGGTGCCGCCACCGGGCGGGAACGGCACGATAAGCCGGACCGGCTTGGCCGGCCAGGCCTGGGCCTGCGCGAGTACGGCGGCAGCCGGCAGCAGCAAGGCCGCGAGCAGGCCCATGACGGATAACGCGATACGGTTTAACATTCTTCCTCCTTGTTGCGGCAGCGGCAATCGGGCAGCATGCCAGCTTGTGGTTGAACGAATATTACACACTAATGAAAAGCGCAAAAAAAATAATCGCGCGTTGCCCCTGGTGCCTCGGCTTTGAGCAATACACCGATTATCACGATGCCGAATGGGGTGTGCCGCAACACGATGAGCGCATGCTGTTTGAGATGCTCATACTCGAAGGCGCACAGGCCGGGCTGTCCTGGTCGACTGTTCTAAAAAAGCGCGACAACTACCGCAAGGCCTTTGTCGGCTTTGACGCGGCAAAGGTGGCGCGCTTTGACAGTCGCAAAATCGCGTCGCTGATGCAGGACGCCGGCATTGTGCGCAACCGGCTCAAGATCGAGGGTACGGTAAAAAATGCCAGGGCCTTTCTCGCGGTGCAGAAGGAATTTGGCTCGTTTGACGCCTACATCTGGGGCTTTGTCAGCGGCAAACCCCTGCAGCACAAGCGCCGCAGCATGAAGTCCGTGCCGGCCAGCACCACCCTTTCAGACGCCCTGAGCAAGGACCTCAAGCGCCGCGGCTTCACCTTTGTCGGCTCGACCATCATGTACGCCTTCATGCAGGCCGCCGGCATGGTCAACGACCACCTCGTCGGCTGCTTTCGCCACGCTGCGCTGGCGAAACAAAAATGAAACGCTCCTTTGCCGGATTCAGCGTGATGCTCGCCTGTCTCGGCCCGCTGGCTTGCGGGACGGTGGCGGCACAAGGCCTGCTGCTGGTGGCCAAGCCCAACATGGTCGATGCGAATTTCAACGAGACCGTGGTGGTGGTGACCCAGGACGTCAACGGCGCCGCCCTGGGAGTGATCATCAACCGGCCGACCACGCAGTCGCTCGCCAGCCTGCTGCCCAACAATGAAAAGCTCAAGCGCTTTACCGAGCCATTGTATTTTGGCGGTCCGGTGGAGGAAGGCGGCCTGTTTGCCGTCTACCAGGTTGACGGCGCCGGCCAGGGCGATATCAAACTCGGCCAGGCCTTTGCCCTGCTCCCCGGCGTGAACCTCGCGCTGCATCCGGAGGCGGTCGAGACACTGATGGAAAAACCGCCGGCGAAAATCCGCTTTTATGACGGCTACGCCGGCTGGCAGCCGGGCCAGTTGCGCGCCGAAATTGAACGCGGCGCCTGGTATGTCATGGACGCCGACGCCGCCATTCTGTTTCGCACCGATACGGGCAAGCTGTGGTCGGAACTTATCACCCGCATGCGCAGCGTCACGGCGTCGCTGGCGCCGGATGCGCGCGAAGAAAATGGCTGGAAAGCCTTGCCAGTGGGCGAGACGGGGGTTTCGCCGAGACTTCTCGGCGCCCGTTGAGCGACCTCGGCCTACCGGCCGAGGTGCGCCCGGCAGGGGGTTTCCAGCCGATCACCGTGCGCTAATCGGTCACCCTGCCGCGCGTGGCCTTGATTTTTCCGCGCAGCACCTTGCTGTCGACACGCTTGCGCTTCGCGCTCTTGCTCGGCTTGGTCGGGCGGCGCTTTTTCGGCAGCGTGGCGATGGAGAGCACCAATTCGCGCAGGCGTTGCAGCGCTTCGCCGCGGTTGAGCTCCTGGCTGCGATGCTGCTGCGCCTTGATCACCACTACGCCCTCGGTGGTGATGCGCGAGTCACCGAGCTTGAGCAGGCGCTCCTTCCAGGCTTCGGGCAGGCTTGAGGCGGCAATGTCAAAACGCAGGTGAATGGCACTTGAGACCTTGTTGACGTTCTGCCCGCCCGCCCCTTGCGAACGCGTGGCGGTGAGCTCGATCTCACTGTCGGCGATGTCGATACCGGGTTTGATGTGCAGCATGACTAGGCGCCCGCCACGGGCTTTGCCGGCAGCGTGCGCGCCAGCCAGGCGGCGACCAATGCCGCAACCACATCCTCGCAACCGCGGTAAAAATGGTCGCAGTCACTGACGATCTCGACCGTGCACTCACCGGGCGACAAGCGCTTGAAGGCCTCGGCCGGATAGCGTTCCGGCGCCTCCTGGTCCCCGCGCACAAAAAGTGACGGGCAGACGATGCGCGGTGCCAGCGCCAGGGTGTCGGGCAATTCGGTCAGCAGGTCAAGAAAGCTATCGGCGCTGGCGGCATACCACCAACCGGGCAGCAGCATCAGCTGGGCGCCGCGCCCGGCGGCGACCAGCGCGCGCGCCTGCGCGGTGATTTCGACCAAACGGTCTGCGGCAAGCAGGCCGGCTTTGCTCGCGTCCGGGACCATGCTCGTTCCACCGCCATGCGCCGATAGCAGCACCAGGGCGGGCGTCTGCGGGTGGTCGGCGACGTGGCGTACCGCCAGCATCCCGCCGTTGCTGTGGCCGATCACCACCGGGCTGGCATGGCCGCGCGCCGCCAGCCACGCCGCGGCAAGACGGTTGTCTTCAATGGCCTCATGGGTGCGCTGGAAGGCCGCGCCTTCGGCGGCGCGGCTGTCGCGTATGGCAAGGATGTCGTGGCCACGTCGATTGAATGCCAGGCAGGCCAGGCCCATCTGCGTCAGCACCGGCGGCAGGAAGCGCGGCGCCCCGGTGTAGAAATTCATCGTGTTGCCGTGAAAAAGCAGCACTGCGCCGGTCACCGGCCGCCCTTCGGGATCATGCTCAGGTTCGTAAAAGGCGCCGTCAAGCGGCGTGGTATCGGTGGCGATGCTGACCAGTGTCGTGCGCACGGCCTAGAAGCTCTCGTTATCCTTGAGATAACGCCACTGCCCCTCGGGCAGGTCGTGCAGCCTGACCTTGCCTATGCGGATGCGCTTCAAGCCCACCACCTTGAGGCCGACCAGTTCGCACATGCGGCGGATTTGCCGCTTCTTGCCCTGACGCAGGATAAAGCGCAGCTGGTCGTCGTTCTGCCAGTTCACCACCGCCGGCTTGAGCGCCTCGCCGTCCAGCGACAGGCCGTGTTTGAGCAGGTTGAGCCCACGCGCATCGAGCTTGCCGGTGACGCGCACGAGGTACTCCTTTTCCATGCCGGAGTTCTCGCCGATGAGCTGCTTGGCGATGCGCCCGTCCTGGGTGAACACCAGCAGGCCCTTGGAGTCGATGTCCAGCCGTCCGGCCGGGGCGATGCCGCGCAACTGCATCGGTGAAAAGCGCTGTGATGCGCGGTCGCCCTGAAAATGCGAGACCTCGTCAATCAAGGTCACCGCCGGCCGTTGTTTGCCCTCGGGCTGGCCGGAGACAAAGCCGATGGGCTTGTTGAGCAGAATGGTGACCTGCGATTTCTGGTCCTTGAGCGCCGCGGCGGCAAGGGTGATTTTTTGCGCCGGGTCTATGCGTGTGCCCAGTTCGGTGATGCGCTCGCCGTCGACAAACACCAGGCCGCGCTCGATAAAGGTGTCCGCCTCGCGGCGCGAGCACAGCCCCTGCTCGGACATCAGCTTGGACAGGCGAATTTTCTCCGGCGGGTTGGTCATCGTGCTTTTTTTCACCTCAATGCGCTGCAAACCCGCTCCTGGCGGTGAGACGGGGGTTTCGCCGAGAATTCTCGGCGCCCGTCGAACGGCCTCGGCCTACCGGCCGAGGCGCGCCCTGCAAGGGGCTCCAGCCATTCATGCCTTGCTGTGCCGAGCTTCCATCAGCTCGAATGCCCGGCCACGTAAGCCTTTACGGCCGCCACATCCGGCACCATCACCTCGACGCGCTGCGGCAGGGACTCGATGTTCTCGTAGCCGGCCGGGCGATCCGGTGCGCGGCCGAGCGCTTCTTCAATGGTCTCGGCGAACTTTGCCGGCAGCGCCGTCTCAAGGCAGACCATGGGCACGCCGGTCTCGCGAAAGCCCGCGGCCACCTTGATGCCGTCGGCGGTGTGCGTGTCGACCATCACGCCGTGCTCCTTGAAGACGCGGCGTATGGTGGCAAGCCGGTCGGCGTGGGTGGAAAAATCGGATACAAAGCCGCTTTGCACCACGTGCTTGAAAAACTCCGAATGCGACAGGTCGAACTCACCCTTGGCATCAAGTTGACGCCACAACTCGCGCAGGCGCGCCGGGTCGCGGCCGACCATGTCATAGACGTAGCGCTCGAAATTGGACGCCTTGGAAATATCCATGGACGGGCTGGAGGTCTCGAACACCTCGCCGCCCTTGCGCACGCGGTAAATGCCGCTACGGAAAAACTCGTCGAGGATGTTGTTCTCGTTGGTCGCCAACACCAGGTGCCTCACCGGCAGTCCCATGCAGCGGGCGATATAGCCGGCGCAAATGTTGCCGAAATTGCCCGAGGGCACAGCAAAGGACACCTGCTGGTCGTTTGAGCCCGTCGCGGCAAAATAGCCCTTGAAGTAATACACCACCTGCGCCACCACGCGCGCCCAGTTGATGGAATTTACCGTGCCGATGCGCCACCTGGCCTTGAACGGCGCGTCGGCGCTCACCGCCTTGACGATGTCCTGGCAGTCGTCGAACACGCCCTTGATGGCGATGTTGTGGATGTTCGGGTCCTGCAGCGAATACATCTGCGCCTTCTGGAAGGCGCTCATGCGAGCGTGCGGCGAGAGCATGAAGACGCGGATGCCTTTTTTTCCGCGCATGGCGTACTCGGCCGCCGATCCGGTGTCGCCGGAGGTGGCACCGAGGATGTTGAGCTGCCTGCCCTGCTTTGCCAGCACGTACTCGAACAGGTTGCCCAGCAACTGCATGGCCATGTCCTTGAACGCCAGGGTCGGGCCGTTGGACAGGCACAACAGGTGCAGGCCGGGTGCTAGCGTCTTGAGCGGTGTGATGTCCTCACTGCGATAGACGGCGGCAGTATAGGTCTTGTCGATCAACGCCTTGAGGTCGGCGGGCGGAATGTCGTCGGCGAATTTCGACAACACGGCAAAGGCAAGGTCGCGGTAATTCATGCCGCGCATGGCCTGCAGCTCGGCCGGTGAAACCTGCGGGTAGCTTTCGGGCAGGTAAAGGCCGCCGTCCGGGGCAAGGCCCTCGAGCAGGATCTGGGTAAAGGTCTGCGGCGTGCCACCGCCGCGGGTGCTGATGTAGCGCATCAGTTCTTGCCGAGTTCCTCGAGCCGGATGCGCGTCACCTTGCCGGTGACCACGGGCAGCTTCTCGATCGCGGCAATGGCGGCGTTGACGTGCTTTTCGCGAGCCTGGTGGGTCAGCATGATGATGTCGACCTGCTCCTCGCCCTCGGAGGGCTCTTTTTGCACCATGGCGTCGATGGATATGGCGCCGTCGGCAAGGATGCGCGTAATGTCGGCGAGCACGCCGGGCCGGTCGAGCACGCGCATGCGCAGGTAGTACGAGGTCACCACCTCCTCCATGGGCAGGATTACCGTCGCCGCAAGTTGGTCGGGCTGGAAGGCGAGGTGCGGCACGCGCTGCTCCGGATCGGCGGTGTGCATGCGCGTCACATCAACCAGGTCTGCCACCACCGCCGATGCGGTGGGCTCGGCACCGGCGCCGGCACCGTAGTACATGGTGGCGCCGACGGCGTCGCCCTTGACGAGGATCGCGTTCATCACGCCCTCGACATTGGCGATCAGCCGGCGCGTCGGGATCAGCGTCGGGTGGACGCGCAACTCGATGCCCTCGGCCGTCTTGCGCGTGATGCCCAGCAGCTTGATGCGGTAGCCCAGTTGCTCGGCGTAACGGATGTCTTCCTGCGTCAACTTGGTGATGCCCTCGGTATAGGCTTTTTCAAACTGCATCGGGATGCCAAAGGCGATGGCTGACATGATGGTGAGCTTGTGCGCGGCGTCAATGCCCTCGATGTCAAAGGTCGGGTCGGCTTCGGCGTAGCCGAGCTTTTGCGCCTGCGCCAGCACGGTGTCAAAGGACAGGCCCTTGTCGCGCATTTCCGACAGGATGAAGTTGGAAGTGCCGTTGATGATGCCGGCGATCCATTCGATGCGGTTGGCCGAGAGGCCTTCGCGCAAGGCCTTGATGATGGGCACGCCGCCGGCGACCGCGGCCTCGAAGGCCACCATCACGCCTTTTTTTTGCGCCGCGGCGAATATTTCATTGCCGTGGGTGGCGAGCAGCGCCTTGTTGGCGGTGACAACGTGCTTGCCGTTGGCGATGGCTTTCAACACCATGTCCTTGGCGAAGGTGTAGCCGCCGATCAACTCGATAACGATGTCGATGTCCGGGTCGGTGACGACCTCGTTAGCGTCCGCCGTCACTTTGGCCTTGCCGCCGGTGATTTTTTTCGCCCGTTCGACGTCCTTGTCGGCCACCTTGGTAATGACGATGCCGCGACCGGCGCGGCGGGTGATTTCCTCCTGGTTGCGCGAAAGTACCGTCCAGGTGCCGCCGCCTACGGTACCGATGCCAAGCAAGCCTACGTGTATTGGTTTCATGTGCTTTGTTTGAATATTAAAGGGGTGATGCCCGAGCGGATCAGGCGTGGCGTTTGCGATAACCGTCGAGAAAGCGCGCAATGCGGCCGATGGCTTCGGTCAAATCGTCGCTATTGGGCAGGAAGACGAGGCGAAGATGATCCGGCTGCGGCCAGTTAAAGCCCGTGCCCTGCACCACCAGAACTTTTTCTTCTTCCAGCAGCTCGAGGATAAATTGCTGGTCGTCCTTGATTGGGTACATTTTCAGGTCAAGGCGCGGGAACAGGTAGAGGGCGGCCTTGGGCTTGAAACAGCTCACGCCGGGAATCTGCGTGATCAGGGAATGCGCGAGATCGCGCTGGCGGCACAGCCTGCCGCCCGGGCTCACCAGGTCATTGATGCTCTGGTAGCCGCCCAGCGCCGTCTGTATGGCGTATTGCCCCGGCACATTGGCGCACAGGCGCATCGAGGCGAGGATGTTGAGCCCCTCGATGTAGTCCTGGGCGTGGCGCTTGTCGCCCGAGACGATCATCCAGCCGCTGCGATAGCCGCAGGCACGGTAATTCTTGGATAAGCCGTTAAAGGTGACGAACAGCACGTCGTCGGCGAGCGAGGCGATCGAGATGTGCTTTTCACCGTCGTAGAGCGTCTTGTCGTAGATCTCGTCGGCAAACACGATCAACTCGTTCTGGCGGGCGATTTCGACGATCTCGCGCAACAACTCCACCGGATAGAGGGCGCCGGTGGGGTTGTTCGGGTTGATGACCACAATGGCGCGGGTGCGCGGGGTGATTTTCTTGCGGATGTCATCGAGGTCGGGCAGCCAGCTGGCACCCTCGTCGCACAGGTAATGGCGCGGCGTGCCGCTGGCCAGGCTCACCGCGGCGGTCCACAGCGGGTAGTCTGGCGCGGGCACCAGCACCTCGTCGCCGTCATTGAGCAGGCCCTGCATCACCATGACAATCAGCTCGGACACGCCGTTGCCGATGAAAATGTCATCGAGCGTCACCCCGGCGATGCCTTTTTCCTGGCTGTAATGCATGATTGCCTTGCGCGCGGCAAACAGGCCCTTGGAGTCCGAGTAGCCAGAGGCATTGGGCAGGTTGACGATCACGTCCTGGCGCACTTCATCGGGCGCGTCAAAGCCGAAGGAGGCGAGATTGCCGATGTTGAGCTTGAGGATGCGCTGCCCCTCCTCCTCCATCTGCTTGGCGCGGACCATCACCGGACCGCGAATGTCGTAGCAGACGTCGGACAGCTTGGCGGATTTGCGTATGGCTTTGAGCATGGCGTGCGTTCTTGTTGTCTTGTTGTTTTGGGTTGGCGGTCAGGCGGCCTGCACCAGCAGGCCGTCCTTGCGGAACATGTCCTTGATGCCGCGCACCGCCTGTCGCGTGCGCGCCTCGTTCTCGATCAGGGCGAAGCGCACATGGCCGTCGCCGTACTCGCCAAAGCCGATGCCCGGCGATACCGCCACCTTGGCATCCTGCAACACCTTCTTGGCAAATTCGAGCGAGCCCATGGCGCGGTAGGGTTCGGGGATCTTCGCCCAGATGTACATGCTGGCCCTGGGGATCTCGACCATCCAGCCGGCTTCGTGCAATCCGGCCGCGAGCACGTCGCGGCGCCGCTGGTACTTGAGGCGGATTTCCTCGACGCAGTCCTGCGGGCCTTCGAGGGCGACGATGGAGGCGACCTGCACCGGCGTGAATGTGCCGTAGTCGTGGTAGCTTTTCATGCGTGCGAGGGCGTGGATCATGTCCTTGTTGCCGACCATGAATCCGATGCGCCAGCCGGCCATGTTGTAGCTCTTGGACATGGTGAAGGATTCGACCGCGATGTCGCGCGCGCCGGGCACCTGCATGATCGAGGGTGCGCGGTAGCCGTCAAAGGTGATGTCGGCATAGGCAAGGTCGTGCACCACCAGGATATCGTGCTCCCTGGCGAGCGCCACCACGCGTTCGAAAAACTCGAGCTCGACGCACATCGCCGTCGGGTTGCTGGGAAAACCCAGGATCATCATTTTTGGCTTGGGCGAGGATTCGAGCACCGCGCGTTTCAGTTCCTCGAAAAAATCCGTCTCCGGCGTCATGCGCACCGAACGGATGGTCGCGCCGGCGATGACCGCCCCGTAAATGTGGATGGGATAGCTCGGGTTGGGCACCAGCACCGTGTCACCCGGCTCGGTGGTTGCGAGCATCAGGTGGGCGAGCCCCTCTTTCGAGCCGATGGTGACGATGGCCTCGCTGTCCGGATCGAGCGTGACGCCATAGCGCGTCTGGTACCAGGTGCAGATGGCCTTGCGCAGGCGCGGAATGCCCTTGGAGATCGAATAGCCGTGCGTATCCGGGCGTTGCGAGGCCTCGACCAGCTTGTCGACAATGTGCTGGGGCGTGGCGCCGTCCGGGTTGCCCATGCTCATGTCGATGATGTCCTCGCCACGATGGCGCGCCGCCATCTTCAACTCGTTGGTGGTGTTAAAGACGTAGGGCGGCAGTCGCTTGATTCGGGAAAATTCGCGCATGGTGGTAGGGGTATTGTTTTGGCTAATGATTGCTGCGCTGCGAAACCAGCCGGCCGGATCCCCGCTGTCGCATGCCCTAACCATTAAAAGCATGGAAAGTGATAATAATATCCGATACTTAGCTACGCATCAAATGGTCGCCAGTCCTTTCCTCCCGAAAACCGTCCGGCACGATCAGGAGACGTTGTCCCTCCTATAAAGTTATAATGATTTCCGTTGCTTACGTAGACAAAGATTCCTATTTCGTGAAACTTCACCTCGCCGGCCCCGCCGGGTTGAATACCTTTACCGGCTATGGCCCCGGCTACGTGAAAGTCAACGCCGACCGCAGGGAAAAAAGCCTCGTCGTCCTGCCCGACCAGCTGCTGCTCGATTGGCCCCCCGCCAGCTTTGAGGAACTGGAGGCGAGCCACCTGCAAGAGTTGCTCGCCCTGCGTCCGGAGATTGTCCTCCTGGGTACCGGGGAGAAGCAGCGTTTCCCCCGCCCCGAGGTCACCCGTCCGCTGGTCGAGGCCGGCATAGGGGTCGAGGTCATGACCACACAGGCCGCCTGCCGCACCTATAACATCCTTGTTGCCGAGGAACGCAGGGTCGCCGCCGCCCTGCTGCTGGGCTGATGACAATGTCCGACTTCCCCTCGCGCAAGTCGCTGCTGCTGCTGCTTGCGCTGCTCACCCTCAGTTGGTTCGGCAGCCTCGACTACCGTGACCTCATCCGCCCGGACGAAGGCCGTTACGCCGAAATCGCGCGCGAAATGGCGGTGAGCGGTGACTGGGTCACCCCGCGCATGAACGGCTATAAATACTTCGAAAAACCGGCGCTGCAATACTGGGCCACCGCCGCGGCCTACAATATTTTTGGCATTAACGAGTGGACCTCGCGCCTGTGGGCGGCCCTCACCGGCTTTGCCGGGATACTGCTGGTGGGCTACACCGGCCTGCGCCTGTACGGGCGCGAAACCGGCTTGTACGCGGCGGCGGTGAGTGCAAGCAGTTTTCTTTACGTCTTTATCTCCCAGGCCAATACCCTGGACATGGGGCTGACGTTTTTCCTCACCGCGGCAATCTGCTCATTTGTCTTGGCGCAATTTGACGGCCAGACCGATCGCGGACGGCGCACCTGGATGCTCGCGGCCTGGACGGCGGCGGCGCTCGCCGTGCTCTCCAAGGGACTCATCGGCTTGCTCCTGCCCGGCGGTGCGCTGTTTTTTTACATCCTCATCCAGCGCGACTGGCGCCGCATACCGATGCTGCATCCACTCAAGGGCCTGGCCTTGTTCCTGGCCGTCGCCGCGCCCTGGTTTGTCGTGGTGTCACTGCGCAATCCGGAATTCTTCCAGTTCTTTTTCATCCAGGAACACTTTGAGCGCTTTCTCACCAAGGATCACGGCCGCTACCAGCCGGCCTGGTATTTCATCCCGGTGCTGGTCGGCGGCATGGTGCCCTGGACGCTGGCGCTGCTGCCGGCGCTTGCGCGCTCGTGGCGCGCCGAGCCGGTGCGCTTCCAGTCAACGCGTTTCGTGTTGATCTGGTGCGTCTTTACCTTTGTCTTTTTTTCCGCCTCCAGTTCCAAGCTGGCGTCCTACATCCTGCCGATCTTTCCCGCGCTCGCCCTGCTGCTCGGCCGCCATCTCGCCCTCGCCAGCCGGCGCGCGCTTTTTTGGCAGTTGCTGCCGTTCAGCATCGCCGGCGTCGCCACCATTTCTCTCGCCCCCATGGCCACCGAATGGAGCAGCCCGGAACTGCCGCAGGAGCTGCTGGTCAATTACATCCCCTGGCTGGTGCTCACCGGCCTCGCCATGCTTGCCGGGTCGGTGCTATTCTGGTTTTTCGAAAAACAAGGTCGCCGCAGCGCGGCGGTAATCGCCTTCTCGGCCGCCGGCCTGGCCACCGCCTTGTTCCCGGTGCTCGGCCACAACACCATGTCCTCGGTATACTCGGCCTCGCAGATCGTGCAGAAAATACGCCCGCTGCTGCGGCCGGACACGCCTTTTTACATGGTGAACACCTTTGACCATACGCTGCCCTTTTACCTCGGACGAACCGTCACCATGGTGAGCTACAAGGACGAATTGTCCAGTGCCATCGGCTGGGAACCGAAAGACTATCTGGCCGATTACGCCAGCTTCGCCAAGGCATGGGAGGCGGATGCCGCGCCCTTGGCCATGTTCGCCCCCGACGACCTGGAGGGCTTTCGCAAGGCCTTTCCGGTGCCGATGGTGGAGGTCGCTCGCGACGTGCGGCGTGTGATTGTAGGCAAACCGATAAGCAAACCGGTCACCGAACCGACGGGCAAGCGGCCGGCCGCCAAACCATGAACGCCGCAAGCTTTTCATTGATCCTGCTCGGCGTGCTGCTCAACGCCGCGGCGCAATTGCTGCTCAAGGCCGGCACCAACGCCGTCGGCCGCTTTGATTTCTCTCTCGACAACCTGATCCCGGTCGGCATGAAGTTCGCCTTTGAACCGCACATCGCCGGCGGCATCACCTGTTACGTCGTGAGCCTGGTGGTATGGATCATGGCCTTGTCGCGCGTCGAGGTGAGCATCGCCTACCCGATGCTGTCCATAGGTTATGTCGCCAACGCCATCGCCGCCTGGTATTTTTTTGGCGAAGACGTCAGTGTGATGCGCCTCGCCGGGATAGGCGTCATCATCATCGGCGTGTACATCGTCGCGCGCTCCTGATGGACTACCTGCCGTTCACGCGCCCGACCATAGACGAGGCGACCATCGCCGGCGTCGCCGATGTCCTGCGCTCGGGCTGGATTACCAGCGGCCCTCAGGTAAAGGCCTTCGAGACCAAACTGTCGGAGTATTTCGGCGGACGCCCGGTGCGCAGCCTCAATTCGGGCACCGGTACGCTGGAGATCGCCCTCGCCGTGGCCGGCGTGGGCGCCGGGGACGAGGTCATCACCACGCCGCTGTCCTGGGTGGCCACCGCGAATGTCGTGGTGCGCGCCGGCGCGCGCCCGGTGTTTGTCGACATTGATCCGCTCACACGCAACATCAACCTCGACCTGATCGAACCCGCGCTCAGCGCCAAAAGCAAGGCCATTATCCCGGTGGACCTCGCCGGATTGCCGGTCGATCGAGACCGGCTTTACGCCATCGCCGGACGCCACCGCCTGCGCGTCATCGAAGACGCGGCGCAAAGCATGGGCGCGACCTGGAAGGGACGGCGCATCGGCAGCTTCGGCGACCTCATTTCCTTCAGCTTTCACGCCAACAAGAACATGACCACCACCGAGGGCGGTTGCCTGGTGGTCAACGATGAAGCCGAGGCCGACCTGGTCACGCGGTTGCGACTGCAAGGCGTGGTGCGCTCCCCCGATGGCGAAATGGACGTGGCGGTGGCCGGCGGCAAATACAACATGACCGATGTCGCCGCACGCATCGGGCTGGGGCAAATCGAATTGCTCGACGCCTTCAACATCAAGCGTCGCGAACTTGCGCGTCACTACTTCAGCTGCTTCGACCGGGAGCTGGGTTGCGGCATGCCGCCCGAGGACTTTGAGAACTCGAACTGGCACATGTTCCAGGTTGCCCTGCCGCTGGCAAGCATGCGCATCAGCCGAGGCGAGTTCATCAAGGCCATGGACGCCGCCGGCATAGGCACCGGTGTGCATTACCCGGCGATGCATTTGTTCAGCCTTTACCGCGCCATGGGCTGGAAAAAGGGCGACTTCCCGCATGCCGAGGCCGCCGGCGCAAGCCTGCTCACCCTGCCGCTGTTTCCGGCCATGAGTTTCGCCGACGTCGAGCGGGTATGCGACACTTGCGCCCGTATCCTCCGGCAAAATGGCAAATGAGCAACAAATGATCCCCTCCCCCAGGCTTTCCGTCGTCATACCGGTCTATAACGAGGAATCCGGGCTCGCGGCCTTGTTTGCGCGCCTCTATCCGGCGCTCGACAAACTGGGCGAATCTTACGAGATCATTTTCATCAACGACGGCAGCCGCGACCGCTCCGCCGCGCTGTTGCGCGGGCAATTCCAGCAAAGGCCCGATGTCACCCGCGTGGTGTTGTTCAGCGGCAATTACGGCCAGCACATGGCCATCATGGCCGGGTTTGAGCAATCTCGCGGCGAACGCGTTGTCACCCTCGATGCCGACCTGCAAAACCCGCCCGAGGAAATCGGCAAACTGCTGACGAAAATGGACGAGGGCCACGATTACGTCGGCAGCATACGGCTCAACCGCCGCGATTCGGCCTTCCGCCGCATCGCCTCGCGCGCGATGAATGCGCTGCGCGAGCGCATCACCCATATTCATATGACCGACCAGGGCTGCATGCTGCGCGCCTACAGCCGCGACATCGTTGCCGCGATCAACAGCTCGCGCGAGGTCAACACCTTCATCCCGGCGCTCGCCTACTCCTTCGCCCAGCGTCCGGCGGAGGTCGAGGTCGAGCATGAGGAGCGCACCGCGGGCGAATCGAAATACTCGCTTTACAGCCTGATCCGGCTCAATTTCGACCTGGTTACCGGCTTCTCGCTGGCGCCCTTGCAACTATTTTCGCTCATCGGCATCGCCATCTCGCTGCTGTCCTTTGCCTTTGTCGTGTTTCTTGCCGTGCGGCGTGTGATGTTCGGGCCGGAGGCCGAGGGCCTGTTCACCCTTTTTGGCATCGCCTTCTTCCTTATCGGCATTACGCTGTTCGGCATCGGCCTGCTGGGCGAGTACGTCGGCAGGATTTACCAGCAGGTGCGCCAGCGCCCGCGCTACCTCGTTCAGGCCATCCTGGAAAAGAAGGATGGCCAGTAAAGCCGTCGTCTTCGCCTACCACGATGTCGGTGTGCGTTGCCTGCAGGTGCTGATCGGGCACGGCGTGGACATTCCCCTTGTCGTCACACACCAGGACAGCCCGGCCGAGAGCATCTGGTTTGCCAGCGTCGCCGAGCTGGCGCAAAAGCACGGCATCGCCGTCGCCACGCCGGAGGACCCCAACGAAGCGGCTTTTGTCGCGCGCATTGCCGCACTTGCCCCGGACTTCCTCTTTTCGTTTTATTACCGCCTGATGCTCGCGCCGCCCCTGCTCGCCACGGCACGGCGCGGCGCCTTTAACATGCACGGCTCCCTGCTGCCAAAGTACCGCGGCCGTGTCCCGGTCAACTGGGCGGTCCTGCATGGCGAGACCGAGACCGGCGCCACCCTGCACGAGATGATCGCCAAGCCCGATGCCGGTCGCATTGTCGACCAGCAAGCGGTGGCCATCGGCGCCGATGACCAGGCCGTCGATGTGTTCCGCAAGGTCGCCGGCATCGCGGAAACCATACTGCGCCGCTGCCTGCCAGCACTGGAGGACGGCAGCGCGGTGCTGCGCAAGCAGGACCTTTCCCTGGGCGCCTATTTTGGCGGACGCAAGCCCGCCGACGGGCGCATCAACTGGGTGCGGCCGGCGCGCGAGGTGCATAATCTGGTACGCGCCGTCGCCCCGCCTTACCCGGGCGCCTTTACCGAACTGGATGGCAAACCCCTGTTCATTCACCGCACCAGACTGGAAGCCGGAGGCGGCATGTGCGGTTCCGCGCCGGGGTTTTATGCCAGCCGCTCGGGCGTGGACGCGGTCTGCTCCGACGGAGGCGTGCTGGCACTACTGGAAATGCAGTACGAGGACAAGCCTTTCACCCCCGCGGACTTTCTGGCACGCTTCGGCGCGCGGCCTGTTCCGCTTCCCTTATGAAGTTAAGCTAAACCATGAAAAAAGTCCTAATCCTCGGCGTCAACGGCTTTATCGGCCACCACCTGTCCAAGCGCATCATCGAGACCACCGACTGGGAGGTCTACGGCATGGACATGCAGACCGAGCGCATCGCCGACCTGCTGCCGGAAAAGCGTTTCCACTTTTTCGAGGGCGATATCACCATCAACCACGAGTGGATCGAGTACCACATCCGCAAGTGCGACACGGTGCTCCCGCTTGTCGCCATCGCCACGCCGGCCACCTATGTCAAGGAACCGCTGCGCGTGTTCGAACTGGACTTCGAGGCCAACCTGCCGATCGTGCGCGCCTGCGTCAAGCGCGGCAAACGCCTGATCTTCCCGTCCACTTCCGAGGTCTACGGCATGAGCCGCGACAAGGCCTTTGATCCGGAGATGTCGGAACTGGTGCTCGGACCGATCAACAAGCCGCGCTGGATCTACTCCTGCGCAAAGCAGCTGATGGACCGGGTGATCCACGCCTACGGCATGGAACAAGGCCTCGATTACACGCTGTTCCGCCCGTTCAACTGGATCGGTTCGGGACTCGACTCGATCAACACCGCCAAGGAGGGCAGCTCGCGTGTAATCACGCAATTCCTCGGCCACATCGTGCGCGGTGAATCAATCAAGCTGGTGGATGGCGGCCGGCAAAAACGCGCCTTCACCTATATTGACGACGGCATCGATGCACTGATAAAAATCATCGCCAACAAGAACAATGTGGCGAGCGGGCAGATTTACAACATCGGCAACCCGCGCAACAACTATTCGGTCAGGGACCTCGCCGGCATGATGCTCAAGCTCGCCCTCACCTATCCTGAGTACCAGCCAAGCGCGCGAAAGGTGAAAATGGTCGTCACCACGGCCGACAAGTACTATGGCAAGGGCTACCAGGACGTGCAGAACCGCGTGCCCAAGATCACCAATACCATGAAGGACCTCGACTGGCGGCCGCGCGTCAACATGGAACGGGCGCTGAAAAACATATTCGACGCCTACCGCGGGCATGTCGCCGAGGCAAGGCACCTGGTCGATTGAAAGTCACGACTGCCGGCTTGCAGCCCTCCTGCGCCCCGCCTGACGCATGAAACTGGCGCTTAAAATCGATGTCGACACCTACCGCGGCACCCGTGAGGGGGTGCCGCGCCTGCTCGATTTGCTGAAAAAGCATGACGCCCGCGCGACCTTCCTGTTCAGCCTCGGACCGGACCACACCGGACGCGCCATCAAGCGCGTGCTGCGTCCGGGATTCATGAAAAAAGTATCGCGCACCTCGGTGCTCGAACACTATGGCGTGAAGACGCTGCTCTACGGCACGTTGCTGCCCGGGCCCGACATCGGCCGCGCCTGTGCCGAGCTGATGCGCCGGGTGCGCGATGAGGGCCATGAGGTGGGCATCCATACCTGGGACCACGTCAAATGGCAGGATGCGGTGGCGAAAGCGGGTGCCGAATGGACGCGCATCGAAATGCAGCGCGCCTGCACGCGCTTCGAGGAGATTTTCGGCGAACCGGCAAAGGTGCACGGGGCGGCCGGCTGGCAAATGAACAAACATGCGCTGCGGCTGACACAAAGGCTGGGCTTTGACTATTGCTCTGACAGTCGCGGCAGCGCACCGTTTATTCCCATATGGAATGCGGAAATCATCGCCTGTCCGCAGCTTCCCACCACCTTGCCGACGCTGGACGAACTGATCGGACTGGATGGCATTACACCGGACTCCGTGGCAAACCACCTGCTTGCGCTGAGCGCAAACCCGCTCTCCACCGGTCATGTCTACACCCTGCACGCCGAGCTGGAAGGCGGCAAACTCGCCGATGCATTTGGCGCGTCGCTGGCAGGCTGGAAAACGCAGGGATATCAGCTCGTTGCAATGCGCACCCTGCACCAGAGTCTTGACCTCAAGACCCTGCCACGCTGCAGGATCGAGTACGCCGAAATTGCCGGCAGGTCGGGCACGCTGGCCCTGCAGGGAGGCGAGTTCCTGGCTTCTTGAGACTGTAATTATTTTGCGCTTGCAAAGCGCGGCGAATTTGTGAAGAATGAAGGTCATCTTGTTGGTGAATATAAAAACAGAAAACCTTTGATGCCGAATCAAGCGGTAGAGAATTTTTCCCTGCAAGGCACCGGCGGCCTGTTCAAGCTGTCCGCTCTCAAAAGCAAGTTTGTCGTTGTCTATTTTTACCCCAAGGACAACACCCCCGGATGCACCACCGAGGGCATGCAGTTCCGCGACCTGCACACGGAATTCCACAAGACTGGCTGCGAGATCATCGGCATTTCCCGCGACAGCGTCAAATCACACACCAATTTCAAGACCAAGCACGCCTTCCCGTTCGAGCTGCTGGCCGACGAGGACGAACTGGCCTGCACCCAGTTTGCGGTGATGAAAATGAAAAACATGTATGGCAAGCAGGTGCGCGGCATCGAGCGCAGCACCTTTTTGCTGGACGCGAAACGCGCCATAATCCGGGAGTGGCGCGGTGTGAAGGTTCCCGGCCACGTGCAGGAGGTATTGGACTTTGTTAAAACACTCTGAGTCGTCCCACCCGACCGCAGACACTGATTTGTCCCACAAGACCTCCTCTTCCCGAAAATCCGGGGCCCTGAAACGTGCCCAGAAGCACGTCCAGACGAAACTCTTCGTCCTGGACACCAATGTCCTGATGCATGACCCGACCAGCCTGTTCCGCTTCGAGGAGCACGACATTTTCCTGCCGATGATGACGCTCGAAGAACTGGATGGCAACAAAAAAGGCATGTCCGAGGTGGCGCGCAACGCCCGCCAGGCCAGTCGCTTCCTCGATGAAATCGTCAGCGGGTCGACCGACAAGATCAACGACGGCATTCCACTCAGGCGCAACGTGACCGACACCGCCAGCGGACACCTGTTCCTGCAAACCGAGGCCATCAACGGCCACCTGCCGGCCAACCTGCCCATCGGCAAGGCCGACAACCAGATCATCGGCGTGGTGATGTACTTGCAGCAAAAAGATCCGCGGCGCCAGGTCATCTTGGTGTCCAAGGACATCAACATGCGCATCAAGGCGCATGCGCTGGGGCTCGCCGCCGAGGACTATTTCAATGACAAGGTCCTCGAAGACACCGACCTGCTTTACACCGGTGTGCGCGCGCTGCCTGAGAATTTCTGGGATCAGCACGGCAAGGACATGGAGTCCTGGAAAAAGGAAGGCCGTACCTATTACCGCATCAAGGGACCGCTTTGCGCGCAATTGCTGGTCAACGAATTTGTCTACCAGGAAAGCGACCCGCCCCTGTATGCCGTTGTCAGGGAGGTGGCCGGAAAAACAGCGGTGCTGGAAACCGTGCGCGACTTCACCCACGCCAAGAATGCAGTCTGGGGCATCAATATGCGCAATCGCGAGCAGAATTTCGCCATGAACCTGCTGATGAACCCGGAGATTGATTTTGTCACCCTGCTCGGCCAGGCCGGCACCGGCAAAACCCTGATGACGCTGGCCGCCGGCCTGATGCAGACGCTCGAGGACAAGCTCTACACCGAAATCATCATGACGCGGGTGACCGTGCCCGTGGGCGAGGACATCGGTTTCCTTCCCGGCACTGAGGAGGAGAAGATGACCCCCTGGATGGGCGCTCTCGAGGACAATCTCGATGTGCTCAACAAGTCCGATGACGAGGCCGGTGAATGGGGTCGGGCGGCAACGCGCGACCTGATCCGCTCCCGCATCAAGATAAAGTCGCTCAATTTCATGCGCGGGCGGACCTTTCTCAACAAGTTCCTCATCATCGATGAAGCGCAGAACCTCACGCCCAAGCAGATGAAAACCCTGATAACCCGTGCCGGTCCGGGAACCAAGGTGGTTTGCCTTGGAAACATCGCGCAAATCGACACACCCTATCTCACCGAGGGTTCGTCCGGGCTGACTTATGTGGTGGACCGTTTCAAAGGATGGGAGCACTCGGGACACATCACCTTGCAGCGCGGCGAACGCTCAAGGCTGGCCGATCAGGCTGCCGAGGTGCTTTGAATTGCGGCCGGCGTGCCGCGGCACGCCGGTCGCGGACGACTATTTTTCCTTAATAACGGGGCGAACATGCACAAGTCACCGGCGAGAAGCCTGATAGCGGTACTGGTACTCTTCCTTGCCCCGTGTTTTGCCATGGCCCAGCAGGCCCCGGCACAGAATTACGCGCCATCTCTGGGCCAGTCGGGCAAGGATGTCATCTGGATCCCCACACCCGATGATGTAGTCGAGCGCATGCTGCGCATGGCCAACACCACTTCGGCGGATTACGTGGTTGACCTGGGTGCCGGTGACGGCAAGATCGCCATTGCCGCGGCAAAATTGTTCAACGCGCGGGCGCTGGGCATTGAATACAACCCGGACATGGCGCGCTTTGCCCAGAACAACGCCCTCAAGGCCGGCGTGACGGGTCGCGCGCGCATCATCGAAGGCGATATTTTCACCACCGATTTCACCCAGGCCAATGTGATCACCATGTACCTCCTCCCGCACCTGAACCTCAAGTTGAGGCCGCAACTTCTGGCAATGCGCCCGGGTACGCGAGTTGTTTCACACTCGTTCAACATGGACGACTGGGAACCGGACGACCATTCGGTGGAAAACGGCCGCGATATCTACCTGTACGTCATTCCGGCCACCGCCATGGGCCAATGGACCGCGGAAATACAGTCCGGCAAGGACAAGCAAAGCATCGAGCTGTCGTTCATGCAGCGTTACCAGAAGCTGGAAGGAAACGCGAAGTTCGGCACCCTGCGCGCCGGATTGCGCGATACCCGGCTTTACGGCACCAGCATCCGCTTTTCCTTCCTGGACAAGGAAGGCGTGCTGACGACCTTTAGCGGCGATGTCACCGGTGCGCGCATGCAGGGCGGCTTTGTCACGGATAAGGGTAAAAAAGGCCGCTGGACGGCCGTCCGGGGCTGATCCCGCGGCGGTTAGAAGCTGTCGCTGGAAATGTAGTTGGCGAAACGGGTGTGCTGGCCGAGGAAGGTCAGCATGACCGTGCCGGTGGGGCCGTTCCGCTGCTTGCCGATGATGAGTTCGGCTTCGCCCTTCTTGCCGTCCACCTTGTTGTAGACCTCATCGCGATAAATGAACAGGATGACGTCGGCGTCCTGCTCGATGGCACCGGATTCGCGCAGGTCCGACATCACCGGCCGCTTGTCAGTGCGGCTTTCCAGGCCGCGGTTCAACTGCGACAACGCGACCACCGGAACCTGCAGTTCCTTTGCCAGCGCTTTCAGGGAACGTGAAATTTCCGAGATCTCGGTGGCGCGGTTCTCCCCCTGGCTGGACGAGGACATCAGTTGCAGGTAGTCGACGATGATCAGGTGCAGGCCGCCGTATTGGCGGTGCAGGCGCCTGGCGCGGGCGCGCAGCTCGAGCGTGTTCAGGGCCGGCGTCTCGTCGATATGAATGGGGGCATCCTGCAGTTTTCCCACCGCAGTGACGAATTCCGACCAATCCTCGTCGCTTAACCCCCGCCCGGTGCGCAGCTTCATCTGGTCGACACGGCTGATGGAACCGAGCATGCGCAAGGCCAGTTGCGGACCGGACATTTCCATGCTGAACACGCCCACAGGCAGGCCGTTGTGCACGCCGACATGCTCGGCAATGTTCAGCGCAAGCGCCGTCTTGCCCATGCTTGGACGGCCGGCGATGATGATAAGGTCGCCTTTCTGGAAGCCAGAGGTCTTTTCATCGAGATCGGAAAAACCGGTAGGGACGCCGGTGATTCCGGACGGGTTGCCGCTCTGGTGCAGGTCATCAACGTACTTGTGCACTTGCGGCGCGAGCACCGACATCGGCACAAAGCCCTGCTTTCCGCGCGAGCCCGCCTCGCCGATCTGGAATATCTTGGACTCCGCCTCGTCGAGCAACTGGCGAACCTCCTTGCCCATCGGCGACAAGGCGGTATCGGCGATCTCGTTCGCCGTGGCAATGAGGCGGCGCATGATCGAGCGCTCGCGCACGATTTCGGCATAGCGGCGGATATTGTGCGCCGAGGGCGTGTTACGCGCGAGTTCGCTAAGGTAGGCGATCCCGCCGACACGCTCCCTGTCGTCGCTTGCCTCGATTGAATCGGATACCGTCAGCACGTCCGCCGGCTTGCTGCGCTCGACCAGCCGCTGGATATGGAAATAGATGCGCCGGTGCTCGTCGCGGTAAAAATCCTCCGGCGAAACCACGTCGGCGATCTTGTCGAAGGCCTGGTTGTCGAGCAGCAGGCCGCCCAGTACGGACTGCTCCGCCTCGATGGAGTGCGGCGGCACCCTCAGGTTCAGGAGTTGCGTGTCTTGGGCGGTTTGGGTGTTGGTTTGTGCCATGGGGGCTTGCTACGGTGGGCGGAACTGATTTTACCACCGACACCGGCGCATCCCGGCGGCGTGTTCCAACGCGGGAGGGGGCAAGCGCCGGCGGGCAAATAAAAAAGGGCCTTGCGGCCCTTTTTATTTGCGTTTTGCGTTCAGGCCGTTTGCTCGCCGAGCACCGAAATGGTGATGTTCACCACCACGTCGGAATTGAGCGCGATTGCCACCTGGTGATCGCCAACCATTTTCAGCGGCCCCTGCGGCAGGCGCACTGCGGCGCGCTCGATCTCAAAGCCCTGCAGCTTGAGCGCGTCGACGATGTCGTGGTTGGTCACCGACCCGAACAGCCGGCCGTCAACACCCGCCTTTTGCGTTACCTGGACCATCAGGCCGTCGAGTTTCGCACCCTGCGCCTGCGCAACGGCCAGTGCGGCCTGCTCCGCGGCCTCAAGCTCGGCGCGCTTTTTCTCGAACTCGGCCATATTGGCCGCGGTTGCGCGCCGCGCCTTGCCCTGCGGAATCAAAAAGTTGCGTGCGTAGCCGTCCTTGACCTTGACGATGTCACCAAGGCCGCCGAGGTTGACCACTTTTTCCATCAGAATAATTTGCATGGTCGCTCCTTAGTGCAGATCGGTGTAGGGCAGCAGCGCAAGGAAACGCGCGCGCTTGATCGCCGTGGACAACTGGCGCTGGTACCCGGTGCGGGTGCCGGTGATGCGCGCCGGGATGATCTTGCCGTTCTCGGCGATGAAATCCTTCAACAGGTCGACATCCTTGTGGTCGATCCAGTCGATTTTCTCGGCCGTGAAACGGCAGAACTTGCGGCGCTTGAACAGCGCTCCGCCTTTTTTGTCCTTTTTAAGATCCTTGCCTTTGCCTTTACCTTTGCCGAAACGACCGCCTGTGCGTGGGGGCATGATTTAATCTCCTTCTGCGAATTCAATGTGGGTTACGTGTAGCACCGGTTGCGTGCTTTTCATGCTTTTGCTGGCAAGGAATCCATCTATCGTCAGGCTGCGCTCAAGGCTCGCGCCGGAGAGCAGCTTTGCATCGGCTTCGAATGCCACGGCGGAGATTTCACACTCCACGCGCCGCATTTGTCCTGCTTCCATTTTTTCGGACTCGTGCCTGATGCGAAAATTCAAGATGGGAACGCCTGCCGGGGTGTGCCGAAGGGCGTCAAGTTCGACGATCCTGCCGGACAACAGCAACCGGTTGCTGGACAAATTTTCAGGCGCTTGCCTGGGCTGCGACCGGTGCTTCAGCGGGCTTCGCTTCAGCCGGCTTGGCGTCAACTCGGGCCTCGGGCGCCAGCACGGAGCGCGATTTTTCTTCCTTCATCATCGGCGATGGGGTCGTTACCGCCCCCTTCATCTGCACAATCAGGTTGCGCAGGACGGCATCGTTGAATTTGAAGGAATGCTCGAGCTCGGTCAGCGTTTCGCCATCGCACTCGATGTTCATGAGCACGTAGTGCGCCTTGTGCATCTTGGCGATCGGGTAGGCCATCTGGCGGCGGCCCCAGTCCTCGAGGCGGTGAATCACGCCCTTGCGCTGGGTGATCGTGGCGCGATAACGCTCGATCATCGCGGGCACCTGCTCGCTTTGGTCCGGATGGACGATAAATACCACTTCATAATGACGCATGCATTCTCCTTAAGGTTGGTGGACACGCCCTCCATTGGTGGAAGACGAGGCCCCCCGGCCATGCGGTGCCGGTGGAGCAAGGGACGCGCCGACCAAACCTGACCGTGCGCGGAAAGCCTTGTATTGTAAGCTGAAATTGATTAATGAACAAGATCCATTAATAAACCGTGACATCCACCGGATACTTCAAAAAAGTCCTTTTAATCAAGGAATAAGAGCTTCGCTTTGACACCCACACGTCGTCAGTGAAGCAAACCGGCAATGATTCACCTTGCCCTATCCGGACGCCGTGCCCAAAATGCGCTGCTGGAAAGCCCCACCGGTCGTCCGGCCATCGCCGCCACCGTACCGCCCCCGCCACCCGCCTTATCCGCCATGCAAGATATCCTTCCCCGACTCTCGGTAGACCTGCTCAAGGAACTTCACATCCTCACCCGCGACGGGAGGATGAACCAGGACAGCCGCCGCAAACTCAAGCAGGTGCAGCACCTGTACCAGTTCATTGAGCCGCTCTTGCAGGAAGTTGCGCAGGCGCATGCGGGTGTGCGGCTGGTCGATCACGGTGCCGGCAAGTCTTATCTCGGCTTCATCCTTGCCAACCTGTTTTTCGAACAACTTGGGGAAGATTCTCACATCTACAGCATCGAAACACGGGAGGAACTGGTAGGCAGGTCGCGCGACCTGGCGAAAAAGCTGGGGTTCTCGCACATGTCGTTTCTGCATTCGGCGGTCGCTGATTCAATCCACTCGGACGCCCTCCCAGGCAAGGTCGACATTGTGACCGCGCTGCACGCCTGCGATACCGCCACCGACGATGCCATTCGCTTCGCCTTGCATAAGAAGGCGCGCTTCATCGTGCTTGTTCCCTGCTGCCAGGCCGAGGTCGCCGCGGTATTGCGCAAGAACAAGTCAGGCGAGTTGCGGCAAAGCGCGATGGCCGAGCTTTGGCGCCACCCCCTGCACACACGGGAATTTGGCAGCCAGATCACCAATGTGCTGCGCTGCATGCAGTTGGAGGCACACGGTTATCAGGTAAGCGTTACCGAACTGGTCGGCTGGGAGCATTCGATGAAAAATGAATTGATCATCGCCAGGCAAAAGGGTTTGCCGCGCGAACGCGCCGCCCAACGCCTTGCCGCGGTGCTGCACGAACTGGGCATCGAGGAAATGCAACAACGTTTCTTTGTGTCGGATCACGCCGCGCAATAAACCTGCAGGGCGGCACAAACACCGCCGACCGCAACGGCACACCAGGCGGGCGTTTCCGGATTGCCTGCCTGAAGATTGCCTACTGGCGCGGCTTTCCAGCCATACACGTGTAAAAACAGCCGCGTGCCGCGTTTGCCGGCAGGCGCCGTCAGGACATCATGCGCCGGCGGCGCGACTCAAACAGGCAGATTCCACTGGCTACCGACACGTTCAGGCTGGCGACCGAGCCGTGCATGGGAATGTTCACCAGCGCATCGCAGGTTTCGCGGGTAAGCCGGCGCAGGCCCTCGCCTTCGGCACCCAGGACCCAGGCCACCGCCACCGGCATCTTGGCCGCGTATAGGTCCTCGCTCGCCTCGGAGTCTGCCCCGACAACCCAGATGGCCCGCTCCTTGAGTTCGCGCAGTGTGCGCGCCAGATTGGTGACCATGATGTAGGGAATGTATTCGGCCGCGCCGCTCGCCACCTTGACTACCGTCGCAGACAGGCCCGCAGCCTTGTCCTTGGGTGCAACCACGGCATGGGCGCCGGCGGCATCGGCCACGCGCAGGCAGGCGCCAAGGTTATGCGGGTCAGTCACGCCGTCGAGCACCAACACCAGTGCGGGTTCGGTGGCGGCGTCCAGGATATCGTCGAGTGAATGCGACAGGGCCTTCACCTGCACATTGGCGGCGACACCCTGATGGCGTTGGCCGGCCGCCATCCCGTCAAGCCGCCTCGCGTCGACGGTCATTACCCGGATACCTTTCGATTCGGCCAGTTCGCGCAAGTCCTTGACGCGGCCGTCCTGGCGCGCCGCGTCCAGAAACACCTCGGTCACGGTGGATGCATCACTGCGAATGCGCGCCGTTACGGCGTGAAAACCGTAAATAATCCGGTTCACCGCCTGGCTCCGCGCTTGGCAGCCGCCTGCTTCTGCGGGGCACCCGCCCCACCGGAAAGGTTGAACTCGATGCGCGCCGTATCCAGGTCCACCCTGACGACTTTTACCCTGACACGGTCGCCCAAGCGGTAACGCTGCCCGGTGCGTTCGCCCAGCATAAGGTGCTTGGTTGCGTCGAACTTGAAATAGTCGCTGCCCAGCTCGGACACGTGCACCAGGCCTTCGACAAAGACATCGTCGAGCGCGACAAAAATGCCGAAACTGGTGACCGCACTGATGGTCCCGACATATTCCTCATTGACGCGATCCTGCATGAAATAGCACTTCAGCCAGTTCATCACGTCGCGCGTCGCCTCGTCGGCGCGGCGCTCCGTCTGCGAACAGTGCGTCCCGAGCTCGCTCCAGTTACCAGGCTTGTATTGATCCCGTGCAATCACCGCCTTGATGGCGCGATGCACGAGCAGGTCGGGGTAGCGCCGTATGGGTGAGGTGAAATGTGTGTAGGCCTCGTAGGCAAGGCCGAAGTGCCCGAGGTTCTCCGGGCTGTACTGCGCCTGCTTGAGCGAGCGCAGCAGAACAGTCTGCAGCAGTTGCACGTCGGGGCGCCCCTTGAGCTTGAGCAGCAAGACGGCATAGTCCTTGGCATGCGGCTCGCTGCCGCCGCCAAGCTGCAGCCCGAACTCCTTGAGAAATTCGCGCAGCGCGGCGAGTTTCTCCGGTGTGGGGCCCTCGTGCACGCGGTACAAGGCGGTGTGTTCATGCTTCTTGAGATACTCCGAGGCGCAGACGTTCGCCGCGAGCATGCATTCCTCAATCAGGCGATGGGCGTCGTTGCGAACCACCGGGAAAATGCGCTTGATCTTGCCCTTTTCGTCGAATTCAATTTCGGTCTCGACAGTTTCAAAATCAATCGCCCCGCGTTTTGCACGCGCCAGCAGCAGCACACGGAAAATCTCGTCCAGCGCCTGCAGGCGCGGCAGCAATTGCCTCAGCGGCGCGGATTTCACCGCACCGGGATTCCCCAGCGCCGCGGCCACCTGGGTATAGGTCAGGCGGGCCTGCGAACGGAACACCGCATCATAGAAGCGGTAGCCCTTGATTTCGCCTTGCGGCGTGACAATTGCGTCGCAAACAACAGCCAGTCGATCGACATTCGGATTGAGCGAGCACAAGCCGTTGGACAGTTTTTCAGGCAGCATGGGAATGACCCGCCGGGGGAAATAAACCGAGTTCCCGCGCTCACGCGCCTCCATGTCGAGCGCATCGCCATGTCGCACATAATGGCTGACATCGGCGATGGCAACGATGAGACGGAAGTTCTTGCCGTCTTTTTCACAATACACCGCATCGTCGAAATCCTTGGCCGTCTCGCCGTCTATGGTGACCAGGGCGAGATCGCGCAAGTCCACCCGTCCCTTGGCGTCGCCCGGCTGCACCGTATCGGGCAAACGGGCCGCCTGGCGCTCCGCCTTGGCTGAGAACTCGTGCGGCAGGTCATGTTTGCGCAGGGCAATTTCAATTTCCATTCCTGGATCGGTGTAGCCGCCGAGAATTTCGACAATTTTTCCGATCGGCTGGGTGTGCCGGTTGGGCTGGCTTACCAGTTCAACCACCACCACCTGCCCGGGTACCGCGCCCAGCGTGTCGGCGGCGGGGACAAGGATGTCCTGGCTGACACGACGGTCCGATGCGGCGACAAAGAGCACCTTGTGCTCGACGTGCAGGCGCCCGACCAGGCGCAACTGCGCCCGCTCTATAACCTCAACCACACTGGCTTCACGCCGCCCGCGCCGGTCGGTGCCGCCCTCGCGGACCATCACCCGATCGCCATGCAGCACGCTGTCCATTTCCTTCTGGCTCAGGTACAAATCCTGGCTGCCATCGTCGGGAACGACAAAGCCAAATCCGTCCGGATGGCCGATGACGCGCCCGGCGATCAGGTCGAGTTTCTTGGCGACCAGAATCGCGCCCTTGCGGTTGCGCAATATCTGCCCGGCGCGCTCCATCGCCGCGAGGCGTTTTGCGAACGGTTCCTGTTGTTCGGCCTTGATTGCGAGCAATTCGGCCAATTGCGCCTCGCCCACCGGCACTCCTTCGCCGGCAAGCACATCGAGGATAAATTCGCGGCTCGGTATAGGTGAATCGTACTTGGCCGATTCGCGTTCGAAATGCGGGTCCCGCGAGCGGGTATTTTTAGTGTTTTTCATTGACAAAAAAAGGTTTTCCTTTAAAATGCGCGACTTGCAGCCCAGGTGGCGGAATTGGTAGACGCACCAGGTTCAGGTCCTGGCGGTGGCAACACTGTGGGGGTTCGAGTCCCTTCTTGGGCACCAGATTTAAGCTTTACCCGGGCACCGCCGCCCGGTGTTCTCATAGTGCAAGCCTACACCTTCTTCAGGTCATCGGGCTTCATCAAGTCGTAGGTTTCAAACGGCTGATGTATCCACGGATTGTCAGTGAGGTACATGACGTGATAATCAGGGTGGAAGTGCGATAAAGCCTTCCACCAAAGTACCGCGGTCTTCATTTCACGGATGTGCGGGTGGGTCTTGGCGAGGTGCGCCATGACCTCTTCCAGGGTGACCCCGGAATCGACCAGGTCATCAACCACCAGCACCCGCTCGCCAAGGCGTTCGCTGGTCATGGCCATATGGCGCGAAATCGTGATCTCCCCGCGCACCGTGCCGTGATCCTCGACATACGACTGCGTGAACAGTATCGCCAGAGGCAACTTGAATATTCGCGAAAATACATCGCCTATGCGCAAGCCCCCGCGCGCGATGCAGACAATCTGGTCAAACTCCCAGCCCGATTCGTGCACCGACTTCGCCAGGCGTTCGATGGCCTCGTGGTAATCATCCCAGGAAACGTGAAGATCGGCCATAAGCGTTATCGTCCGCGCTCGCGTTATTAATTGAAGGGGTGCCGCAAGACAATGGTTTCCTCACGGTCGGGCCCGGTGGAAATCATGTCCACCGGGACACCGCAAATGTCCTCGATGCGCTGCAAATAGGCGCGCGCATTCGCCGGGAGGCCTTCGCGCTGCTTCACGCCAACCGTGCTATCGCTCCATCCCGGCAACTCTTCATATACCGGCTCGCAGCGCTCCATTGCCTCTGCGCCAGGGGGCGGCATGTCGGTGAGCTTGCCGTCAATACGATATCCGGTGCATATCTTGAGCAGGTCGGAACCATCCAGGACATCCAGTTTGGTGATGCACAGGCCGGAAACGCCGTTAATCTGCATTGAACGCTTGAGGGCGGCGGCATCAAACCAGCCGCAGCGTCGCGGACGGCCGGTAACCGAACCAAACTCATTCCCGCGCTTGCGCAAACGCTCGCCCGTCGCATCCTCGAGTTCTGTCGGAAACGGGCCGGAACCAACGCGGGTGGTGTAAGCCTTGGTAATACCCAATACGTAATGGAGCATGCCCGGACCGACACCCGCCCCCGCACAGGCCGCGCCGGCGACGCAATTGCTCGAAGTGACGTACGGATAGGTGCCATGGTCGATATCGAGCAGCGCGCCTTGCGCGCCTTCGAAAAGCAGGCTTTTCCCGGCCCGTCCGGCGTCGTAGAGTGCGCGGGGGACATCCGCAATCATCGGTGCGAGCCGCGGCGCCAGTGCCAGGGCCTCGTCACAAATCCTGGAAAAATCCACCGCCTCGGCCTTGAGGTAACGCGTCAGGACAAAGTTGTGATAATCAAGCAGGGGCTCCAGCTTGGCCGCGAATCGCTTGGCGTCAAACAAGTCCTGCAGGCGGATCGCACGGCGCGCGACCTTGTCCTCATAGGCTGGACCGATGCCCCGCCCGGTCGTGCCGATCTTGCCGGCGCCCTTGGCGGCCTCACGCGCCTGATCGATGGCGATGTGATACGGCAGGATGAGCGGGCAGGCCTCGCTTATGTGCAGCCGGCTTTTGACGTCCACGCCGGCCGACTCAAGTTCGTCAATCTCCTTGAGCAGGGCATCGGGCGAAAGAACCACGCCGTTGCCGATATAACAGGCCTTGCCCGCGTGCAGCACACCGGAAGGAATCAGCCGCAGGATGGTCTTTTTCCCGCCGATGACAAGCGTATGGCCGGCGTTGTGTCCGCCCTGGAAGCGCACCACGCCCTGGGCGTGATCGGTCAGCCAATCGACAATTTTCCCCTTGCCTTCGTCACCCCACTGTGTGCCGATCACAACCACATTCTTCGCCATAGACTCAATAACCTTCCAGCTTCATAACATTGTCAGTTGCACGATTTACCCTGCAATCCGGCCGGACGAACCGGCGCGGCTCAGCTGCTATCGCGTCAGTTTATCTTCTCGATGATCCATTTTCCCTGCTGCAGGACGAGTCGGCGATCGCAACCGAGTTCGCCGCGCGTTGATTCGTGTCCAGGGAGTTCCACTACCACTATCTCCCCGGTATGGCGCAAACGGCCGACCTCGGCGGCAAGGCCCGCATCAGCCAAGAACGGCGCGAGGATGCCACCGCGCTCGGGTGCGGCGGGGAGGACGCGAACCAATTCACGCATATATATCGAAAAACCGGTGGCCGGTCGCGCGCGCCCGAACGCCCTGCCCACCTCATCGTATCGCCCGCCCAGCGCAATGGCGTTGGGCAAGCCGGGGCAATAGACGGCAAAGACCACGCCGCTGTGGTAGTGGTAACCGCGCAAATCGGCAAGGTCCACCGTTACCGGAAGACCTTCGGTCATGCTGAGCGCGCGCAGGTCGGCAAGGGCTGCTTTGATCTCCGGATACTGCGGCAACTCACGACCAGCGCGCGCAATCACGTCGATGCCGCCGTACAGGTCGGGCAACAGCCGGATCGCATCACGCGTCACCGGGTCGCAGTTTTCGGTCAACGCCCCCACCGCAGCGCGGTCTTTTGCCTGCAGCGCATCGAACAATTCAGTCTCGAGCCCTTCGTCTATGCCGCCGCGCCTGGCGATTGCGCCGAAGATGGCCACGTGACCAAGATCAAGCCGGAATTCGGCCACCCCGCACAACTTTAACGATTCCCCGAGGAGGCGCTGGATCTCGATGTCGCTCTCGATGCCGGCGTGACCGTAGATCTCCGCCCCGACAAGCAGCGGCTCCCTGGTGGAAGTCAGCCCTGCCGGGCGGGTGTGCAACACACTGCCGCAATACGACAGGCGCGTCACCCCCTCGCGGTTGAGCAGGTGCGCATCGATTCTCGCGACCTGCGGGGTGATATCCGCACGGAGTCCCATCATGCGCCCGGAAATCTGGTCGACCAGCTTGAAGGTGCGCAGGTCCAAGTCTCGGCCCGTGCCTGTCAGCAGGGACTCGACATATTCGAGCATCGGCGGCATGACCAGTTCGTAGCCGTGAACTCGGAACGCCTCCAGCAAAACCCCGCGCAACGCCTCGATACGGCGTGCCTCGGCCGGAAGTACGTCCTCTATGTGCTCCGGGAGCAACCAGTTACGCGTGCGCATTTTGCTCGAGTACTGAGGAGAAAAGCCGGCTAGCGGGCAAGAAAAAACAGCAGCAGGCCGGCGAGCATCGATGACAGGCCGAAAAAACGTATCTGGCCGTCGCTGAACTGGATGATGCGCCTGAACGTTTCACGCCAGGCGGCCGGAAACAAAAATGGCATCAGCCCCTCTACTACGAGCATCAACGCAAATGCCAAGGCAATCGTTGAACCCATTACTTTCCGGGCTTGCCGCCGGGATTTTTCAGGTATTTAAAAAAATCTGAATTGGGCTCAATCACCATGACATCACTCTTACTCTTGAAGCTTGAGCGATACGCTTCGAGGCTGCGATAGAAACCGTAAAACTCCGGATTCTGGCCGAAAGCCTGCGCGTAAATTGCCGACGCCTTGGCGTCGCCTTCACCTTTCACGCGCTGCGCCTGCTTGTACGCCTCGGCAATGATCACCTCCCTTTCACGATCGGCTTCGGCACGGATTTTCTCAGCTTCAGAAAAGCCCTGCGACCGCAGCTCGGAGGCCACGCTCTTGCGCTCGGCCTCCATGCGGCGGTAGACAGACTCGCTGACTTCCTGCGGCAACTCAACGCGCTTCAGACGGACATCGACAATTTGCACGCCGATTTTTTTCGCGTCTTCATCAGTCTTTTCACGAACCACGCTCATCAGTTTTTCACGCTCACCGGATACCACGTCGAGCACGGTTCGCTTGCCGAATTCTTCGCGCAGCACCGAGTTTACAGACTGGGAAATCCTCGTCTGGGCGCGCGCCTCGTCGCCACCGACAGTGATGTAGTACTGCTTGACGTCGGCGATCCGCCATTTGACGAAGGAATCAACCAGGACATTCTTCTTTTCCGATGTTATGAACCGCTCGGTATCGGGCGTGTCCAGCGTCAGGATCCGGGTATCGTAGGTTCGCACGTTCTGGATCAGCGGCCACTTCATGTGCAGGCCGGGGTCCTTGATGACCTCTTTCACTTCACCGAGTTGGAAAACAATCGCGTTTTCGCGCTGGTCAACCGTGAATACGCTCACGCTGATCAGCACAATCGCAACGAGCAGCGAACCGAGGATGACGCTCAAACGGTTCGAGTTCATCGTGTCTCCCTTTCCCGACCACGCAGTGCGTCACGCGAACGTGGGGCGGTAACAGCCGAGGGCGTTGAAGTACCGGAGGGCGTCGATTCGGCCGAAGGCGCAACATCCGTTGAAGGCGCGCGCGCGGCCGGCCCGATCTCGGGCAGTGCGCCCGCTGCAGTCATTTGCATAATCTTGTCCAATGGAAGAAACAGCATATTCCCGCCCGAACGCGCATCAACCATTACCTTGCTGGTCGAAGACAGTATCTGCTGCATCGTCTCCAGATACATGCGGTCCCGCGTTACCTGGGGAGCCCGGCTGTATTCGGCCAAGATCTGCTTGAAGCGCGACGCCTCACCCTCGGCATTCGCGATGACCCGCTGCCGGTAACCCACCGCCTCTTCCGTCAAGCGCGACGCGGAACCGCGCGCCTTGGGGACGACATCATTGAAATAGGCCTGGCCTTCGTTCTTCTGCCTTTCAAGGTCCTGCTTGGCCTTCACCGCGTCGTCAAACGCCGCCTGGACTTGCTCGGGAGGTTGCGCATTTTGCATCACCACCTTGATGATCAAAACACCGGTCTTGTAGCGGTCAAGGATTTCCTGCATCAGCTTTTGCGAGGAAACAGCGATCTGCTCACGTCCTTCGTACAGTGCAAAATCCATGCTCGACTTGCCGACAGTCTCGCGGAATGCGGTTTCCGCCGCCTGCATCACCGTTTCCTCGGGGCGCCGATTACTGAAAATGTAGTCCTCCGGATCCTTGAGCGTGAACTGCACGGCAAACTGGATATCCACGATGTTTTCATCATCGGTCAGCATCAACGATTCACGCAGAACCTTTGTTTTAACGCTGTTTCTATAGCCGATTTCTATGGTGCGAACCTGCGTCAGGTTGACCAGTTCGTTGGTTTGGATCGGATACGGCAGACGCCAGCGCAGGCCCGCCGTGGTGGTCTGCGAATACTTTCCGAAAGTCAGTACGATGCCGCGCTGGCTCTCGTCGACGATATAAAAACCGCTTGCCAGCCAGATCGCGGCGATGAGCCCGACGACAAGGCCGACCCCGCCGCCAATCTGCTTCATGTTCGGTTCAGTAGGCGGCGTGGAGCCGCCCCCGCCCTTTTTGCCGAAAAGGCCATTCAGCTTCTGATTGAAGCTGCGCCACATTTCATCCAGGTCGGGAGGACCTTCATTATTCCCCCCACCTTTTTTTCCCCACTGCGGGTCATTCAAAGCCATGGCAAACCTGTGCCTCCGACGTTAATTTCGCTTGCTGAGAAATTGCTGCTAATCGACCAAGCTACCCGTTCGGTAAATCGAAAGTTTCGGACGGTTTCGGTCATACAGCCACGGCATTCTGCGACTGTGCTCTGGCGAGCGCCGTTTCGACCAGCGCCATACGCAGGAAATCCAGACCTTCCCCGCTACGAGCACTCAGTCTAATCCTTTGAATTTTACCATATTCATCCCTGTCCAAACCCGGAGACACATGCGAAATGTCAATCTTGTTCCAAATCTGGATCTGCGGTGCGCCGGCGGCGTTAATCTCGGACAACACCCCGTTCACCTGGGTAATCTGCTCCTCCCGCGAGCTGCTGGCGGCATCGACCACATGCAGCAGCAAATCGGCCCGTACCGTTTCTTCAAGGGTTGCCCGAAATGCCGCGACCAGGGCGTGCGGCAGGTCCCGGATAAACCCCACGGTGTCCGATATCACCAACGATCCGGCCTCAGGCAGCCATAAGCGGCGCGTGGTGGTGTCCAGCGTTGCAAAAAGCTGGTCGGCGGCATAGCTGGAGGCATGGGTCAGCGCGTTGAACAGGGTTGATTTTCCGGCGTTGGTGTAGCCAACCAGCGATACCGAGAACACCGCGCCGCGCTCACGCGCGCGGCGTTGCGTGATGCGCTGCTTTTGCAGTTTTTCCAGCTTGTCCTTGAGCGTCTTCACCCGTTTGCCAATCAGGCGACGGTCGGTCTCGAGCTGCGTTTCACCGGGACCTCGAAGACCGATCCCGCCCTTTTGCCGCTCCAGGTGGGTCCAGCCCCGCACCAACCGCGTGGTCAGGTGGTCAAGCTGCGCAAGTTCCACCTGCAACTTGCCTTCGTGGCTTTGCGCCCGCTGCGCGAATATATCGAGAATCAGGCTGGTTCGGTCAATCACCCGGCAATCGAGCGCCTTTTCCAGGTTGCGCTCCTGGGCCGGCGAGAGCTCGTGATTGAACACCGCAAGGCTGGCCTGATGGGCACGCAGTGCCTCGGCAATTTCCCCTACCTTGCCGGAACCCGCAAACAGTGCCGGATCGGGACGCTGGCGCTTGCCGCCGATAATCGCGCGGGCGGAGAGCCCGGCACTCGCCGCCAACAGCTTGAGCTCCTCAAGACTGTCTTCGTAGCCTTCGGCGCCTAAATCCAGGCTAACCAGGACAACGGCGTCACCACCCTGCGGGCGATCAAACATGCCCGTAACGCAGTGTGTTCGCTGCTTTAAGATTCAGAAGGGGCGTTATCGAAAGCGATCTGTACCGGCCGGGCCGGAACGACCGTGGAAATGGCGTGCTTGTAAACCATTTGGGTGACGGTATTTTTCAACAGCACCACGTACTGGTCAAACGACTCGATCTGCCCTTGCAGTTTGATCCCGTTGACCAGGTAAATAGCGACTGGCACGTGTTCTTTGCGCAGCGTGTTCAGGAACGGGTCTTGTAACAATTGCCCTTTGGTGCTCATGGTCACTCCATGCTCTATTGACTAAAACCCTACTGTAATTGATTTTTAACGCATTTGCTACCGGTTGCCGCGCTCAGTCGCGTAGGGATTGCGGCTGTTCTTGAACTGCACGCGCAGCGGCGTGCCGCGCAATTCGAACACGTCACGAAAAGCCGCCTCAAGGTAGCGGCGATAGCTGTCCGGGACGGCGTCAAGCGCGCTGCCGTGAATGACAATAACCGGCGGGTTCATCCCGCCCTGATGCGCATAGCGAAGCTTCGGGCGAAAAATGCCTTTCCTGGGCGGTTGCTGTTTTTCGATTGCGGCGATAAGGGCGCGGGTAAGACGGGGCGTCGACAGTTTTCTCATCGCCGCGGCGTAGGCCGAATCGATCGAGCCGAATAGCGTGCCAACGCCCTGTGCCTTTAGCGCCGAGATGTAATGAAACCGCGCAAAAGACAGAAAAACCAGTTTTTTTGCAATCGCGCGTTTCACCTGGTCCCGTGCATATTCGTCCAGTCCGTCCCATTTATTCACCGCGACGACCAACGCACGCCCGCGCTCAAGGATGAAGGCGGCGAGGTGGGCGTCCTGCTCCGATATGTCAGCCTGCGCGTCAAGGACCAGAACGGCCACATTGCATTCATCGATCGCCTGAAGGGTCTTGATAACCGAAAATTTTTCGATTGACTCAAAAACCTTGCCGCGACGCCGCACTCCTGCGGTATCAATCAGGGTGTAAGACTTCCCATCCAGGGTGAACTCGATTTCTATACTGTCCCGGGTGGTACCCGGCTGGTCAAACGCGATGACCCGCTCCTCCCCGAGCAACGTGTTCACCAGCGTCGATTTGCCGACGTTGGGACGGCCGATAATCGCCACGCGCGGATGCCTGGAGGCCGGCGCCTCCTCTTCCGAAGGAAAGGCCTCCAGCGCCATCTCAACCAGGTCGGTAACGCCCTCCCCATGCGCCGACGAAATCGCCCAGGGCCGGCCCAACCCCATCTCATGGAATTCGGCCGTCACCACACCCGCATTCATCCCCTCGGTTTTGTTGACCGCCAGAATCACCTGCCGGTCCAGACGGCGCAACTGGTTGGCAATGGCCTTGTCCTGGCTGGTCAAACCCTGCCGGCCGTCGGCCAGGAAAATGACCACATCGGCCTCGGCAATGGCCTGCTGCGTTTGCTTCGCCATTTCCTGCAGGATTCCGTCATCGGTATTGGGCTCCAGGCCGCCGGTGTCGACAACCAGGTAGGGCTTGTTACCGATCTTGCCGTGCCCGTAGTGACGATCCCGTGTCAGGCCGGGTACATCAGCAACGAGTGCGTCCCTCGTCCTCGTCAGACGATTAAAGAGGGTGGACTTGCCGACATTCGGTCTTCCGACCAGTACGAGCGTGGGTTTCATTGATATCACTCACCACGGAGAGGCAGAATCACTGTTGCTTTTCCAAACGGGGAAAAAGCGCGGTAACCTGTTCCCAGGTGCCTAAAAGGCGTTAATGTTCTGTTTAATTGGTTGCGGCAATCGAGAAAACACCGCCGTTGCGGGTCTGAACGAGGAAGCCGCCATCCAGGATGAGCGGGTTCGTGCTGATTGGTGAACCATCGGTCGCCATTCGGCCGACAAAAGCGCCGCTGTCCCGCGCCAGCAGGTGCACATAACCCTGGACATCGGCGACCGCGACCGCGGAGCCAAGTCCGATTGGTGCGGACAAATTCCGCAAAAAAAGCTTGTCCTGCTTCCACAGGCTGTTTCCGCTGGCACGATCCAGCGCGTGCACGCCGCCCTTGTCGTCGCTCACATATATGGTACGCGCGTCCCAACCCAGGCCGGAGGTGCTGGACATATCGCGCGACCACAACACCGTGCCGTTATTCGCGTCGATGCACGCAACCCGGCCCTGGTAGGCGACCGCGCAAGCTTCGCGCTCCGATACCAGCGGCAAACCGACGACATCGGTCACACGTTCAATTTCTGTCGCCCCTTTGGGCAGCGCAACAGTCGATTCCCAGCGAACACCCCCGTTTGACAATGCGATAGCCACCATTTTTCCGCCGGCAAATCCGGCGTATGCGTTGCCCCGCATAGCTGCAACTCCCGCCGGGGACCGCACCGACAAGGCCGGTGTGGCGCGCTGGTACACCCAGCGTCTTTTTCCGTCCTTGGCGTTCAGCCCGTAAATCCGGCTGTCCGCGCTGCGCACGATGACCAGATCACCCGAAACAACCGGGGCGGCAAGCACTTCGCTTGTCACCCTGGATTTCCAAAGCAACACGCCTTCCCCGCTGAACGCGATTACATCGCCCTTGCCAGTGGCCACCACGGCCAGGTCACCATCAGATCCGACCCCGCCGCTGAGGCGTTCTCCGGCACTGACCCGCCAGATTTCCCGGCCGGTCACGGCGTCAAAACGGGTGACATTTCCATCTTCAGCCGCCGCGAAAACACTGCCTTTGGCAATCGCGGGTGAGAAAATCGCTTTGCCCGCATTGCCGACCGAAGCGCGCCACACCGTACGCAGCGTGACGCTGGCTTTTATTTCGGTGAGTTCGGCCATTTTGGCCGAAGGCGACGTACTGCCAAACCAGTTGAGCGGGTTCATGCTCGAGTCAGAAACCGAGGCACAGCCTGCCAATACGCTGACAGCCAGGATTGCAAACAGCCTCACTACTTGACCCCCATCGCGTCTATCTTCAGCTGGAGCAACTCTTTTGCGGCCACCTGCTTTGCCGGGGTTTTCTCCAGAGCAGACTTAAATGCGCCGACTGCCTCCGCGGCCTTACCCTGGGACAGCAAGGCATCACCGCGCGCACTCAGGAAAAGCGGTTCCATGAGCGGTGACGGCTTGGCATCGAGAGCTTTCAACGCTTCGTCGTAAGCCTTTTCGTCCAGCAAGAGTCCGGACAGGCGCAGTCGGGCGATGTCCCGTAAATTTTCATCGCGGGCATTGCCGATAACCCACTGCAATTGCGCTTTGGCGGTCCGCAGATCGCCCGACTCAAAGTGCAATTTTGCAGAAATCAGTGCCGCAAGCGGGGCATAAGTCGTTCGGGAATATTGCTCCAGGATCGTTCCGGTAAGCTCGCCCGCCTTCTTGGTGTCCCCGTCCCGAGAGGCCTTTTGCAAGTCCGAATACGCGGCACTCGCCTGCTGTGCCTGGCTGTGCTGCCACAATCTCCAGCCGGACCAAGCGGCAATCGCGATAAGGACAAGGCTCAAGGCGAGGATAACCAGGTTACCGTAGCGCTTCCACCAAAGCTTCAATTCGGCAAGTTGTTCCTGCTCTTCCAGATCGTACGCTGCCATTTAATCTCTTTCTGAATAAAGAAAATCGCTGATCCATTGCGGCGCCTGTACGGCTGGGATGCGCTGCTGTTCCCTGGCCTCCCGCAACGGTTTGATATTGACACTTTCGCCCGCGACCTCGTCGTCACCGACTATCACCGCCAGCAACGCCCTGCTCGCATCCGCTTTTTTCATTTGCGATTTGAAACTGCCGCCGCCGCAGTGTTGAATCACACTGAGTCCGCTGTCACGCAGGCGCTCTGCTATAGAAAATGCATAGCGGACTGCGGCTTCGCCCTCGTTGACCAGGTAAACATCGGGGGGGGACGCCTCGGCCTTGCGCCCCTCATCGATAACCAGTGCAAGCAGCCTTTCAATGCCGATCGCCCAACCGCATGCCGGCGTTGGTTTGCCTCCGATCTGGCCGAACAAGCCGTCGTAACGTCCGCCCCCGCATACGGTACCCTGGGCCCCGAGACGATCGGTAACCCACTCGAATACTGTGAGATTGTAATAATCGAGCCCCCGCACGAGCCTGGGATTTATCTCAAACGGTATGGCCGCATCCTTGAGCACAGCCTGCACGCCGTCAAAATGCGCGAGTGATGCGCCACCAAGATATTCCATAAGCTTGGGCGCAGCCTGGATGATTTCCTGCATTTGCGGATTCTTGGAATCGAGCACGCGCAGCGGATTGGACTCCAGGCGGCGCCTTGAATCATCGTCAAGGTCGGCTGCATGACTTCGCAAAAACTCCACAAGCTGTTCTCGGAAGACCGCGCGCTCCGGGGCAGAACCAAGCGAATTGAGGTGCAGGCGCATACCCTCGAGCCCAAGGTCATCCCACAAGCGCGAGCACATCAGCAGCTGTTCGGCATCGATATCCGGCCCCGGCATTCCGAGCGCCTCCGCCCCGACCTGGTGGAACTGCCGGTAACGCCCTTTTTGCGGCCGTTCGTGGCGAAACATCGGGCCCATGTAATAGAGACGCTGCGGCCCGTTATAGGTAAGCGAGTGTTCGATCGCCGCGCGGACCGTCGAGGCAGTGGCCTCCGGGCGCAGCGTCAGTTTTTCGTCATTAAGGGCGTCGACAAAACTGTACATTTCCTTTTCAACAATATCGGTCGCCTCACCGATTGCGCGGTGAAACAAGACCGTCTGCTCCAGCAGGGGAGTACGGATGTTGCGATAGCCGTATGACTGGAGCCATTCCCTGAGAATCGCTTCCACGCTCTCCCAGAGTTCCGCCTCATCGGGCAGAATGTCGTTCATCCCCCTCACCGCTTGCAAAGTATTGTTCATGGATGGGGGCTTAAACGCCGGCCTTGATGGGAATGACCCGCGGACCTGCCCGATGTGCTGGCGCATCGGAACCGTATCTGGCCCGGACATAATTGTTGACCAACTCCTGGAATTCCCCGGCGATGTTCTCGCCCTTAAGCGTTACAGTCTTCTCCCCGTCCACATACACCGGCGCGACAGGCCGCTCCCCCGAGCCCGGCAGGCTGATACCGATATCCGAATGCTTTGACTCCCCCGGGCCGTTTACGACACATCCCATGACAGCCACGCGCATCTCCTCGACCCCGGGATAATTCGCCCGCCACACGGGCATCTGTTCCCGCAGATAGGCCTGGATTTTCGAGGCGAGCTCCTGAAAATAGGTGCTGGTCGTGCGCCCGCAACCCGGACAGGCGATGACCATCGGCGCAAATGAACGCATGCCCATGGTCTGCAGGATTTCCTGTGCAACCACCACTTCCCGCGTGCGGTCGCCGTTCGGCTCGGGCGTTAGCGACACGCGGATGGTGTCGCCGATACCTTCCTGCAACAGCACTGACATCGCCGCCGTCGACGCGACGATGCCCTTCGAGCCCATCCCGGCCTCGGTGAGCCCCAGATGCAAGGGATAGTCACAACGACGGGCCAAATCACGGTAAACACCGATCAAGTCTTGTACGCCGCTGACCTTGCAGGAAAGAATTATTTTGTCGCGCGCCAGGCCCAGTTCTTCCGCGCGCAGCGCACTGTCCAGTGCGGAGGTGATGAGCGCCTCGCGCATCACCGCGTCGGCATCAGCGGGGCTTGCGAGCTTCGCATTCGCATCCATCAGCCGCGCCAGCAAGGCTTGATCAAGGCTGCCCCAATTCACGCCAATCCTCACCGGCTTGTCGTGGCGGCATGCCAACTCGATCATCACGGCAAACTGTCCGTCACGCTTGGAACCTTGGCCGACGTTGCCCGGATTAATCCGGTATTTGGCCAACGCAGTTGCGCATGCGGGGCTGTCGGTCAGCAATTTGTGCCCGTTGAAGTGAAAGTCACCAACCAGCGGGACGTTGCAGCCCATTGCATCGAGCTTTTCCCGAATATAAGGGACGGCCGCCGCCGCCTCGGCCGAATTCACCGTCAGCCTGACTACCTCCGAGCCGGCCCGTGCCAAATCGAAGACCTGGCGGGTCGTGCCATCTGCATCAGCGGTATCGGTGTTGGTCATGGACTGCACCATCACGGGCGCGTCACCACCAACCAGCACGGAACCGATACGCACCTGCCTGGACACACGGCGTTGAATAATCTGGTGCATCACTACTCCAGTGTCAGTCGCGCGACATCGACCTTGAAGTGCGGCCGCAAGTCGACGGGCTCTTCGTTGTACTTCAGGCGCACCATCGGTGCATTGCCAATAACCACGGAAAACGGCGGTTTGCCCTCAAGCACCTGCCGTGTCCCGCCGGCATTCAGTTGTGACAACAGGATTCTGCCGTCACCTTGCTTGATTTCCACCCACGAAGCCTTTTCAAACTCCAGTTCGATGCGCCTGAGACTGCCCGGCTTGGGTGTTTTTGCCAATTTCACCGAAGTGACGGCGACTTCCGGCTCGTCACCAGCCTCTGGTTGTCCGGTCGGTACGCCCTCAGCCGGAGCTGCCAGCAGGGGTGAAGACGGTGCCGCGGCGGATTCCGTCGGCGCTAACTGTGCCGTACCGGATACGTGCTTGGGCGAGGACATGAAAACCATGGCCGTCGACTCACCGGGGCTGGTTCGCCACTCGTAAACAACGCCGGCAACCACCAGCAGGATCGCAGCGGTGAACAATGCATAGGCCCGCGTCGATCGTTTGACACCGTCAGGAAACGGAATGCGTTTTGCCCGCAGGTCGACGGTCACTTCGGAAGGAATGTTCCGCCTGGAAAACGCCTCCAGCAGCGGTACCGGATCGATCTGCAATAACTTTGCATAACTGCGAATCATCCCGCGAACCAGTGTATTTCCGGGAAGCTTGCTGTAATCATCGGCTTCAAGCGCCTCAATTTGCTTGACTCCGAATTTCAGGTGCTGCGCCACTTCCGCAGTGGTCATGTTGCGCGCCTCGCGCACCCTCGTAATGGCGCGCCCCGGGCTCAGGTCCGCGGCCTCCCCCGTTTCTTCGGGCAACTGCGCCTCAGTGGTCACTCAAACTGCCCCTTCAGCAAACTCTGGTACTCCGCGGAACCGGCAAAACGACGGCGCAACTGCGTCGCAAGATTGTTTTCGGTGTTCTTCTCCCCAAGTTTTCTTTCAATTCGCAGCGCAAGCCAGAGCGATTCAGCCGTCTGGTCGGAAATCCTGTTAAATCGCGCGATCGTCGTCCGTGCCCGTTCAAGTTCGCCTTTTTTGTAGAGCAGCTGCGAGAAGCTCATAAGGGCGGGCAAATAATCCGGGTCGATCCTCAATGCACGCTCCAGATACTCGGCAGCGTCGCGATCATTGTTGACCTTTATCGCGCAGGCCCCCGCCGCGGCATAAGATTTTTGCGGCAGCGAATAAAGGGGATTCTTGATCGCAGCGAGAAAATAGCGCAATGAATCCGCCTCTTTTCCCGTCTGGCAGAGAAACAATCCGTAATTATGGTTGGCGTCGGCGTCCGCCGGACTCAGGCGCAACGATTTCTCAAAATTCGCCTGCGCCTGGGCGTTTTCGCGCAAATCCATGTAAACCAGCCCGAGCACGTTGTACGCAGGTGCGTAATTCGGATCGGCGCTTGTGGCGATGCGCAACTCTTCGAGCGCAACGCCCATATTGCCGCGTTGAAAATACAGTCCACCAAGCTCGGTATGAATGCGCGCACGATTGCGCGGATCACTCGGCTCGCCCACCTGCTGGCCGGTATCCGCCATGATTTCAGATTCGGGAATGGTTTGCCCCCCTCCGCATCCGGCCACGAAGAGGACAACTCCGACGTAAAACACGCCTGCCAGATATCTGTTCATCATGCCGCTCCTGCGTTGCGCGCCAGCCTGATAACCCGGCGCGTGCGATCCTGAACCATGCCGGCCAGTTGTCCGCAGGCCGCGTCAATATCATCTCCACGCGTCTTTCGCGTGGTCGTAACAATCCCCGCAGCGTTGAGAATTTCACTGAACTGCCGGATGCGCTCACGCGACGAGCGCTTGAATGCCGATTTTGGAAACGGGTTGAAAGGAATGAGATTTACCTTGCAGGGCACCTCGGATAACAGGCCAATCAGCTCGCGAGCGCTGGCGTCACTGTCGTTGATGCCGTCCAGCATGACGTATTCAAAGGTGACGAAATCACGCGGCGCGCGATCCAGGTAACGCACACAGGCTGCCAGCAACTCGCGTAAGGGATACTTGCGGTTTATCGGCATTAACTCGTCACGCAACTTGTCATTGGGCGCGTGAAGGGAAACGGCGAGCGCAACGGGGCAGTCCTCGCGCAAGCGGTCTATCGCCGGAACGATTCCCGACGTGGACAGCGTAACCCTGCGCCGCGACAATCCGTATGCGTTATCGTCCAGCATCAATTGCAATGCGGGCACGACGTTCTCGTAATTCAACAAGGGCTCGCCCATGCCCATCATCACGACGTTGCTGATTATTCTCCCGCCCCCCAGCGAATCGTCGTCAAGGTTCGCCTTACCCGGGGACAAGGCCGCATCAGGCGACGCGGAACGCAAGGATGCGGACGCCCACCAGAGTTGGCCAATAATCTCGGCGGTGGTGAGGTTGCGGTTGAAACCCTGCTTCCCGGTGGAGCAGAACTGGCAGTCCAGTGCGCAACCTGCCTGACTCGAGATGCAAAGCGTTCCTCGACTTTCTTCCGGAATAAAGACCGCCTCGACCGCATTGCCCGGATCGACATCGAGCAGCCACTTCCGTGTTCCGTCCGCTGAAGTACTGTCACTGATAACTTTCGGCGCGGAAATTTCAAACGTGGCGCGCAACTTGTCCCGCAACGGCTTGGATATGTCGGTCATCAACTCGATGTCATTAACACCGCTGCGATGCACCCAACGCATGACTTGTTTCGCTCGAAACGGCTTCTCGCCAACCCCCGAAAAGAAGGTCGCCAAACGCTGCGCGTCCAGACCGAGAAGGTTTTCAGACATTAGCGCGAGTGGACAGCCAGGCTGGAGAAGAAAAAGGCAATTTCATTTTTTGCCGTTTCAGGCCCATCCGAACCATGCACCGCATTCGCATCGATGCTGTCCGCAAAATCCGCACGGATGGTGCCTTTCGCCGCCTTTTTCGGGTCGGTTGCGCCCATCAGGTCCCGGTGCTTCGCGATCGCGTTGTCCCCTTCAAGAACCTGGATCATGACCGGCCCGGAAATCATGAAACTCACCAGGTCACGGAAAAACGGCCGCTCCCTGTGAACCGCATAAAATCCTTCGGCTTCCCGTTGCGACAAATGCATCATCTGCGCTGCAATCACCCTCAATCCGGCACCCTCAAAGCGCGAATAAATTTGGCCAATGACGTTTTTTGCAACGGCATCCGGTTTGATTATCGACAAAGTTCTTTCCAAAGCCATGCGGGGACTCCGTTTTTCACAAGTGACACGATTAATCGAGATGTAAGTTATTAAAAATGCTCAACTTTTTATTATATCAGGATTTGGGGAGGGGTGCCGAACCAGATAGGCTATTTTCTCTTGCCTCACGCGCAGGCCCCTCCTCATCGCTGCGCGGACCGAAGCCACTGAAATCAGGGCCGTATGCGGACTGCAGCACTACCCCCATACCGCAAATCGCAGCAAAACACGCAACCACCCACCCCTCGAATCAACCGGTAAATACGGACTCCGTCCACTCGAGCAACACGCCCGGCTCACCCGGATTTGCCCGGCATGCAAGGGCAAGACCAACCCCGGGGACAAATACCAATTCATCCCCCAGGTAGACCATGGGCAGGCGTTGGCGCCGCCAAAACGGGATGCCTGCCTCCTGCAAAAGGTTCTTCAGGCTGCGCTTTGGTCGCGATGCCTCCAGTTGCATACGCTCCCCGCCGCGGCGTAAGCGCACCGTGAGGGGCCCCGACTCCAGTTTGTTGGCATTGAATCCGGCCCCAGAGGCAGGAAGGAAGGTCAGTACGCCGCCAAGTTCGGGCAGGTTCCATACAGCCTCGCCATGCCAGCGGTACCCGGTGGACGGCCCCGGCACACAGGTCGGGGGTTCCAGCATCAATACCCCCTTATGACACCTGCCGACCATCCTGCCAAGATTGAACTCGACCTTGGCATCACTGCGAACAGTCTTGAGTTGCCTGAAAACTTCCTCGAGATACACCGACTGCGGAAGATCGAGTCCGTGTTTTGAAAAATAAAAGCGAAGTACATTTTTTGCACGCACGTCCGTAAATTCCCGCAATGGCGCGATCGCAAGTCCGCCTTCGCGCTGCAAGACCGCCAGATCGAGCGTGGCAAGATCGTCCAGGAGCTTTTGCGCTTCAGCCGCATGGCTGGCAGAGCGAGCCATCGCCCTGGTTACCCCAGGGAAACGCGCTTCCAGCACCGGCAACACCTGATGCCGGATGAAATTTCTTGGGAAATGCGTATCCTCGTTACTCTCGTCTGTAACCCACGCGAGTCGATGCGCACGGACGTAGGCATCAATTTCAGAAAAAGGCTCGTCAAGCATTGGCCTGAGAATCGGCATGCCGTTCCCCGCTCCCGATTCAGGCATCGCGGACAGGCCTTTCACGCCGGATCCGCGGAATAGTTGCAACAAAATGGTCTCGGCCTGGTCACGCTGATGGTGTGCCAGAACAACAAAATCGGCACCCGGCCGGAAAAGCACACCATAGCGCGCAAGGCGCGCAGAGGCCTCCAGCCCACTGGATTGAAACCGGCCAAGATCCACGCGAACAATATCCAGCTTGATTTTTCGTGCCCGACATAACCCGGCACAAAAATCAGCCCATTGATCCGCACAAGGGCTGATGCCGTGATGAACGTGAACGCACTCCAGAGAATAGCCTTGCCGTGGGGCAAGGTCGGCAAGGATAGAGAAAAGCGCTACCGAATCGCGCCCCCCTGACAAACCCAGACGCAGACGCGCTCCATGCGGCGCAACCCGTGACAAACGCGCCGAGACGCGCCCTGCCAGGTCATTTGACGTCTGCTTCCTTGAATTTCCCATAACCCATGAGTCTTTCAAACCGCATCTCGACAAGCTCGGACACGCTTTTTCCAGCCAACTGGCGTAACCCGTCCTGAAGTGACTTCTTTAGACTCTGGGCCGCAGCCGTCGGATCCCGGTGCGCCCCCCCCAAGGGCTCGGCAATTATCTTGTCGATAAGGCCAAGCGTTTTCAACCGATTCGCGGTGATTCCCAGTGTCTCTGCCGCCTCCGGCGCTTTTTCGGCGCTCTTCCACAAAATAGAGGCGCAGCCTTCGGGGGATATCACCGAGTAGGTCGCATACTGCAACATCTGCACAATGTCTCCCACGGCGATCGCCAACGCCCCTCCCGAGCCGCCTTCACCGATCACGGTGCACACCAGTGGAACCTTTAACTCCGCCATGACGTAAAGGTTTTTGCCTATCGCCTCGGACTGCCCCCGTTCCTCGGCACCAATGCCGGGGTAAGCGCCGGGAGTGTCAATAAAGGTAACCACCGGGATGCCAAATTTTTCAGCCAGACGCATTAGTCGCATGGCTTTTCTATACCCCTCCGGACGGGGCATGCCGAAATTGCGCAATATCTTTTCCTTGGTGTCGCGCCCCTTCTGGTGACCAATGACCATGAGCGACTGGCCGTTAAACCGCGCCACTCCCCCGACAATGGAAGCATCGTCCGCATAGGAACGATCCCCGTGCAGCTCCTCGAAATCCGTAAACAGCAGATTGATATAATCGAGCGTGTAGGGGCGCTGCGCGTGGCGCGCCACCTGGGCGACCTGCCAAGGCGACAGTTTTGCATAAATATCTTTGGTGAGGGCCTGGCTCTTTTTCTGCAAGCGCTGTATCTCCTCGGAAATATCCAGCGCGGAGTCGTCCTGCACAAAACGCAACTCCTCGATCTTGGCCTCAAGCTCGGCGACAGGCTGCTCAAACTCAAGAAACGTGGTCTTCATCGGTAGATTTTACCCCAGGGACCGGGTCTGCGGTCCGCAGCTAGTAACCAACCGGAACAGGCTCAAGGCTTCGCCACAGGTACCAGGTGGCAACGGAACGCCAGGGGCGCCACCCTTCAGCCAACTCCAGAAGGCTCTCACGCGGGGCCTGTTCCCCTAGGAAGTAGTAATGGTTCACCGCCTTCTGCAATCCAAGATCGTCCAAAGGCAGGACATCAGGCCGCAGCAGATTGAACATGAGAAACATCTGTGCCGTCCAACGGCCAATGCCCCTGACTTGAGTCAGGTCTGCGATTACCATGTCATCGCTCATACCCGCCCAATCTGTATGGCGCAGGCTGCCGCTGCAAAAATGCCGGGCAAGGTCGCTTACATACTCGGCCTTGCGTCCTGAAAGGCCGCACTGCCGCAGTCGCGCCTCCCCGATAACAAGGACCTGCATCGCTTCCATGTGCGGCGCCTCAACCATCAAACGCTGCCAGATGCTCGCTGCGGCACTTACCGAGATCTGTTGACCTACTATCGATCGGACCAGCGTGAGGAAGGGCTCGCCCCTGCATTCAATGCTGATACCGGGAAACGCGTCAATAATGCCCGACATCACGGCATCCCCCTCGGCCAGCTCCCGCCCGGCCCTATCCCAATAGGCGGGTTGCCCTGGTTTGGCGCCCTTCAGGGTTGCCCCGAAACCGGCAGGTTGGTCAGCAGGTTCTGCGGCTTCATGCGCACAGCGCCGTCCTCGTCCATCGATAAAGCCAGATACACCGGACGCCCTGCAATCTCCTTTCGCATTCGGGAGTGATCCAAAAACTCCATGCGATAGAGGCAAAGCAGGCGCTGCAATCTGCCCTGCTCCACCTGTTCGCCACGCCATAAATCATTCAATAACGACGTCGATTCGGCATCAAGCCCGATGTGCCAGGCCCAGCTATGCTCTTCAATCGCGACAATCGTCCTGACCTTTACTGCAACCCGGAAAAAGTGCCAGACCCAGCGTTCAATTACGAGGCAAAAAGCCTGCGCGGCCGGTGCACCATGATTGATTCTCACCACAAAATCATGCCGCTGGTCGCGCGACCAGTACAGGTCCGCGTTATCTCGCTCAAGAACGTCAAGGCTGACATTGCGCAGCGGTGTCTGGGCCTCCGATATCAACCGGCCAAGACTGCCGAATGCGGCGCCCGACGCATGACTTTCAACCACGTCAAGATCGGCGAGCATCACAGCCCCGCTTTGCACGCTGGCCTTTTGTTTGCGAAAAAACACCTCTGCCACGCGCAGTTGCAGCGCATCCTCGCAACCTTCCAGGGCGTTGCGCAGGATGATCTGCGTAATCTGATCTATGAATAGCGGCGGAACAGTGACGTTCCCGTCGGAAAAAATTCCGCTATAGCAGGACTCAAGGCAGTTACTCCGCAGAAGGCGCGCTCGAAAATCCAGGACGACGCGGTAGTTGTCCCGAACATCCTCGTCCGCTATCTTGGCCAATCTCTCCGCTGGAACTTCAAGGCGCGGGGTTTGCATCAGCGCCTGGTGCAATTCAAACTCAGCGCCCGAGGAGTCATCCATAGGACGAACCTCCGGCCTGAGGTAGTAAGCCCTGAGAAAATCATCCGTAACCATGAGATTGCCGACGGCGTCACGGTCAAGCAAATGGAAACCCGAGTTCAGCCAGAAGTCATTTTGTACTTCCATGCTCATGCATTTTCGCCGGCCAGGCGCAGGACACGACTGTGGGCCGCGACATGCTGTTTGAGAAATTCCATCTGGTCGGCAAGGATTTTTCGGTTGGTCAGTATCAAGTACTCCGCCTTGTTGGGCACATAAGGTGCGTACAGTAATTCCAGCCCCGCTTCGTCAAGGGTGCGGTTGCGTTTCATGCCGTTGCAGTTGCGGCATGCAGTGACCACGTTCATCCACACGTCAATTCCGCCGCGCGAAACAGGTTTGATATGGTCGCGAGTCAGTCGAAGAAATCCAAATTCCCCGCCGCAGTAGGCGCACATGTGCTGATCGCGCCTGAATAGTTCGCGGTTGCTGAGCGGCGGTACTTGGCTGAAACCTTTCATTGCCATCGCTTTGCCTTTGATGGCAATGATGGAGCGCGCGGTGATGCTCGAGCGTTCCCCCGTCAAGCGGGAAACGCCACCATAAAAGGTAAAGGCCCGGTCTCCGAGGGTCCATGCAATAAGGTCTTTGGCGTAATAAAAGCATGCCTGCTGCCATGTCACCCAGCGGTGCGGAATGCCGTGATTGTCCAGACT
>CAMAWC010000014.1 GCA_945861875.1 Bordetella parapertussis | reverse complement strand
TGGTCGTAGGCCTTCGCCTCTCCACCAAACTTCTTCGACAGCACCGACGTTATCGCCGCCGTCAGCGTCGTCTTGCCGTGGTCTACGTGACCGATCGTCCCCACGTTCACGTGAGGCTTCGTACGCTCAAACTTGCCCTTGGCCATGATCTCTTACCCTGTTAAGTCGACAAAAAAACCATCAAAAAAATCCGTGGTGCCGTTGGCGCGGATTGAACGCGCGACCTCTCCCTTACCAAGGGAGTGCTCTACCACTGAGCTACAACGGCGATATTCTAAAAACCTGCTTTCGCCGCCCGGGTCGCCTTCCCTCCCGTACCGCGCCGTACTGCTTGCCGCTGGAGCGGGTGAAGGGAATCGAACCCTCGTCATAAGCTTGGAAGGCTTCTGCTCTACCATTGAGCTACACCCGCGTTCCGCCATCCCCACTTCGCCAAAAACCCACATGCTTTTCAAAAAAAGGCCTGTGGTGGAGGAGGTTGGATTCGAACCAACGTAGGCGTAAGCCAACAGATTTACAGTCTGCCCCCTTTAACCACTCGGGCACCCCTCCAGCGAAACCGCTGATTATGAAGAGTTTTGGTGTCCCTGTCAAACTTGCCGAAGGAGGCCCGAAGACACCACAAGTGGAGGCACGTCGGCCACGCGTCCGCGGCAGGGATGTGTGTAAAATCGGCAACAGGAACGGGGGCTTGCGCTCGTATGGCAGGTCTCAAAACGGCGAATTTAAGCCCCGCATCAACCCGACATGTAAGGACTCGCTAACATGGCGAAAGCCCATACCTTTAACGACGAAGGCGATCCCGGTACCGCGGTTAGCAGCGACTAAAGCCAGCCCCATGAAAACCCAGCCCCTCGTCCTGATTCCCGGCCTGCTCTGTGACGCACTGTTGTGGCAGCCGCAAATCACCGGGCTGGGAAACAGCGCCGAATGCTGGGTTGGCGATCACACCCGCTCGGAATCCATGGCGCAGGTGGCAGCCGACATCCTTGCCGCCTGTCCATTCAAACACTTTTCGCTGGCCGGCCTTTCTATGGGCGGCTACGTCGCCCTGGAAATGATGCGCCAGGCGCCCGAGCGAATCGCACGAATCGCCCTGCTGGACACGGCGCCGGGCGCCGACCCGCCGGAAGCAACCGAGCGGCGCAATGCCTTTATCGCCCTGGCTGGGCGCGGCAAATTCATCGGCGTAACCGAAACCCTGTTGCCGCAACTGGTCCATCCGGACCAACTCGACAATCAGGCGCTCACTTCGATCATCAAGACGATGGCGCGCAATGTCGGCAGGGCCGCTTTCATCCGCCAGGAAAAAGCCATCATCAGTCGCCTCGACAGCCGCCCGCTGCTGCCAAAAATAAAATGCCCGGCGCTGGTGCTGTGCGGCAGGCAGGACGTGCTGACCCCGCCCGCGTGCCACGAGGAAATGGCCGCGGCGATTCCCTGCGCCACGCTGGAAGCCATTGAGCATTGCGGCCATCTTTCAACGCTGGAGCAGCCGCAAGCCGTCACTGCCGCACTGCGGGAATGGCTGGCGGCATAGGGCAAGAAGTTTCGCGCACTCAGGCATATACTTTCCAAGATTTGCAGCCCACCATTTTTCCTCGTTGCCCGCAGGAGTAGAACCACCATGAATGCCCCGGCCTCGCTGCGCGAAGTCACGCTGGACGACAAGTACACCCTCAATTCCGGCCGCGCCTTCATGACCGGTACGCAGGCCATCGTGCGCCTGCCGATGATGCAGCGCGAGCGCGACCTTGCCTCCGGCCTCAACACCGCCGGCTTCATCACCGGCTATCGCGGCTCCCCGCTTGGCAGCGTCGACCAGGCCTTGTGGAAGGCCAAGGCCCACCTTGCCGACCACCACATCAAGTTCCAGCCCGGCGTCAATGAAGACCTTGCAGCCACCTCGCTCTGGGGCACGCAGCAACTCAACCTGTCCAAGGGGGCGCTGTACGACGGCGTGTTCGGCATCTGGTACGGCAAGGGCCCCGGCGTCGACCGCTCGGGCGACGTGTTCAAGCACGCCAACTCCGCCGGAACCGCGCCGCACGGCGGCGTGCTGGTGATGATGGGCGATGACCACGCCGCCAAATCTTCCACCGTCGCACACCAAAGCGAGCACGCGCTCAAGGCCGCCTGCATCCCGGTGCTCAACCCCTCATCGGTGCAGGAATACCTCGACTACGGCCTGCACGGCTGGGCGATGTCACGCTACTCGGGCTGCTGGATAGGCTTCAAGTGCGTCACCGACGTGGTCGAATCGGGCGCCGCGGTCGACATCGATCCGCAGCGGGTGCGCATCGTGCTGCCGCAGGACTTTGCCATGCCCCCAGGCGGGCTCAACATCCGCTGGCCGGACGGTTTTATCGAACAGGAAACGCGTCTGCTTGACTACAAGGTCTACGCTGCGGTCGCCTACGCGCGCGCCAACCGGCTCGATCGCATCATCTGGGACTCGCCGCGGGCAAAACTGGGCATCATCACCACCGGCAAATCCTATGGCGACACCATGCAGGCGCTCGCCGACCTGGGAATTGACGAGAACGTGGCGCGTGATGTGGGCATCCGCGTCTACAAGGTGGCGATGCCCTGGCCGCTCGAGCCGCAGGGTGCGCGCCGCTTCGCGCAAGGCCTCGAAGAGATTTTCGTCATCGAGGAAAAACGCCAGCTGATCGAGTACCAGATCAAGGAAGAACTCTACGAGTGGCGCGCCGACGTACGCCCGCCGCGCGTCGTCGGGAAATTCGACGACAACGGCGAGTGGTCGATCGCAGAGGGCCAGCCGGCGGGAACCTGGCTGCTGCCGGCGCACTACGAACTCTCGCCGACGATGATCGTCAAGGCCATCGCCCAGCGGCTCGCCAAACTGGGCCTCGACAAGGCGCTGGGCGAACGCTACCGCCAGCGCCTCGCCTATCTTGAACAAAAAGAAAAAGCCCTGGCACGGCCGCGCGTGGCGACCGAACGCAAGCCCTACTTTTGCTCCGGCTGCCCGCACAACACCTCGACCCGCGTGCCGGAGGGCAGCCGCGCCCTCGCCGGCATCGGCTGCCACTTCATGGCCTTGTGGATGGATCGCAGCACCTCCACCTTCAGCCACATGGGCGGCGAAGGCGCCGCCTGGATAGGCCAGGCGCCCTTCACCAGTGAAAAACACGTCTTCGCCAACATCGGCGACGGCACTTATTTTCATTCAGGCCTGCTGGCCATCCGTGCCGCGGTAGCATCGAGGGTCAACATCACCTACAAGATTCTTTACAACGACGCCGTTGCCATGACAGGCGGCCAAACCGTCGACGGCCCGCTTGATCCGGCGATAATTTCGCGGCAGATCGCCGCCGAGGGCGTCACGCCGATCATCGTCGTCACCGATGAGCCGGAAAAATACCCCGCCGGCATAAACTGGGCGCCGGGCGTTACTGTGCGCCATCGCGACGAGCTCGACGCAGTGCAAAAGGAATTGCGCCTGATGCCCGGTACCTCGGCGCTCATTTACGACCAGACCTGCGCCTCGGAAAAACGCCGCCGCAGGAAGCGCGGCGCCTTCCCCGACCCGGCCAAGCGCGCCGTCATCAACGAGGCGGTGTGCGAAGGCTGCGGCGATTGCAGCGACAAATCCAATTGCCTCTCGGTCGAGCCGCTGGAAACCGAATTCGGCCGCAAGCGCCAGATCAACCAGTCTTCTTGCAACAAGGACTACTCCTGCGTGAAGGGTTTTTGCCCCAGTTTTGTCACCGTCGAAGGCGGCAGCCTGAAAAAAGGCAAGGCTGGCGTGGCAGGCGAGGTCGACTTTACGTTGCCCGACCCGGTGCTGCCGGCGCTTGACCAACCTTTTGGCACCCTCATCACCGGCATCGGTGGTACCGGCGTCATCACCATCGGACAGATTCTTGCCATGGCGGCCCACCTCGAGGGCAAGGGCACAACGGTGCTCGACATGTCAGGCCTGGCGCAAAAGGGCGGCCCGGTGATGTCGCATGTGCGTATCGCCAATTCACCCGACGAGTTGCACGCCGTGCGTGTCGGCACCGGCGATGCCGACCTGGTCATAGGCTGCGACCTGGTGGTCACGGCAAACATCGATGCGCTTTCAAGGATGAATCAAGCGCGCACCAAGGTGGTGGTCAATGCCACCAGCGCGCCGACGGCGGCGTTTGTCAAGAATCCCGACTGGCAGATGCCCGGCTCCGACCTGCAGCACGACATCACCAGTGCGGCCAGCCCCGCCAACTGCGCCTTTGTCGACGCCGGTCGCATCGCCACCGCACTGCTGGGCGACGCCATCGCCACCAACATGTTCATGCTCGGCTACGCCTTCCAGAAAGCCTGGGTGCCGATCGCCGAATCCTCGCTGATGAAGGCCATCGAACTGAACGGTGTCTCGGTCGCCTTCAACCAGCAGGCCTTTGTCTGGGGCCGCCGTAGCGCGGCGGATCCGGTGCGCGTGGAAAAGCTCGCCAATCCGGGTGAAGTCATCGCCTTCAGCAAGGCCGTGGCGCGCACCCTCGATGAAATCATCACCCGCCGCGTCGCATTCCTTACCGACTACCAGGACGCCGCCTACGCCGGCCGCTACCGTGCTCTGGTCGAGCGCGTGCGCAGCACCGAGATGGCAAAGACCGGCGGCAGCGAACTGGCCGAAGCCGTGGCGCGTTATTTTTTCAAACTCATGGCCTACAAGGACGAATACGAGGTGGCGCGACTTTATACCCAGCCCGAATTCCTGAAAAAAATCGACGGCATGTTCGAAGGCAATTACAAAATCAGGTTTCACCTCGCCGCGCCGCTGCTGAACAAGCCGGATCCTGCCACCGGTGAAGCGAAAAAGTCCGCGTTCGGGCCGTGGATGCTGTCCGCCTTCGGCGTGCTGGCTCGGTTAAAGGGACTGCGCGGAACGGCCCTCGATATATTCGGCTACAGCGAAGAGCGCAAATCGGAACGGCGGCTCATCGTCGACTACGAGAAAACGCTGGACATGCTGCTGCACAAGCTCGATCGCCATACGCTGGCCACTGCCGTCGCCGTCGCATCCATTCCGGAGCACATCCGCGGCTTCGGCCATGTCAAGGCGAGGCACCTGCGCGAGGCCAAGGCGCGCGAAGCGGTGCTGCTCGCCGAGTTCGAACAACCGCAAGCCGCCGCCAAAGCCGCTTGAAGGTTTTGCGGCAGGCGGACTACGCGTCGCAGGCCTGGAAAAACGGCAGTGGCGTCTCTCGACGCATTGCCTCCTTCCCGGAAAACGCGTCTTTCGACGAGACCATGCTGTGGCAGCTCAGTCTGCCTGTCATCGCCGCCGACTCGCCTTTTTCGCCTTTCCCCGGGTTTGACCGGCAATTCATGGTTCTTTCGGGCAAAGGCGTGTCGCTCAGCTTCCGCCATGCCGCCGGGGACGTCGCATTCAGCCGTAAAATCGACGTCCCGTTGCAACCCTTCGCGTTTCGCGGCGACTGGGCGGCCGACTGCAAACTGCTGGACGGCCCGGTCGAGGACCTCAGCCTGCTGTCGCGCCGAGGCAAGATTGTCGCAAAACTTGAATTGCGCGCACTGCACGCCATTTCACTCGTCGAAAAAGCGGCTGCGGATACCATGCTGCTGTACGCCGCGCGCGGCAGCCTGCGGGTGTTCGGGCGGGGCGGGGCGGCCGTGCTTGCCGAGCAGGACACACTGCTGGAACCGCCGGGAAATGACGCCTCCTTCGCGCTTTCGGGCGCAAGCGGCGGCGCCGTGGTGGCGATCCTGACCCTTTCGGAGATCTAGGACACCGATGCCGGCGTCCCGGCCGCAGCGCCCCGCCCGGGTCATCCGGAGGGCGCTTCGCGCGTTATTCAGCTACAGCCCTTTGCGGAACCGGGTTCTTGTGCGCACAATACTGACGTGACCCAGCCAACATGACAAAGCTTTGCCGAGCCGACCTCGAGGCAGACCTTTACCGCAACCTGCATAGCAGCGCGGGGCTGGCGCATCGCGTGCTCTCGCCCGAGGAACTGGACGCCTCGGTCGACGGCCTGCTCGCCGGAATCGCCCCGGACGCCGACCCCTGGGTCTTTGCCTACGGCTCGCTGGTATGGAACCCCATCATCCATTTTTCCGAGCGCCGCCTTGCCACGCTGCGCGGCTACCACCGGAGGTTTTGCCTCTGGTCCCACATAGGCCGCGGTACCCGCGACATACCCGGACTGGTGCTCGGCCTTGATCGCGGCGGCTGCTGCCGCGGCGTGTCCTACCGCCTGCCGCACTACCTGGCGCGCGAGGAATTGCGCCTGCTCTGGCGGCGCGAAATGGCCGTGGGCTCCTACTGTCCGCGCTGGATCCGGGTGGTGGACGAGAACGACGGCAGCGAGCACCGCGCCATCGCATTTGTCGTCAATCGCGAGCACCCCAGCTATACCGGCAAACTGGCCCAGGACATCGTCGTCAGCGCCTTGTCGCTCGCCCGCGGCCAGGTCGGCTCCTCGGCCGACTACCTCATGCGTACGGTCGAGAGCCTCATCACCCACGGCATCCGTGATGAACCCCTGATCGAACTGCAGCAGCGCGTACTGGCGCAAATGCAGGCCGCCAAGGCCTGATCACCGAACGGGACACCGACTGACAACACGCCCGCAGGGCTTGTTGCAGCAGAGGCTAAAGTAAGCAAAGGGAACCTTAAGCGCGAAGCGCGGCCGGAGCAAAAAGCCGCATCAGCCGGGCATTTCCAGCCATTGCCCTGCGAAAAGCGGACGGCCCGGACGTCCGGAGCTTTGTTTCGAAAAGTGATTCAATAGCGCTCAATATCCCGGCGATTAAGGGTCTGGAAGGCATCGACAGCTTCGGGCAATGCTGGCCGTCGACGCGGCGTCTTGAGGGTGACTGGCCGGCGCTATAATCCGGGCCGATGTTTTACGTCCGGGGCCACATTGAAAAAAACCCTTACTGCACTCGTCTTTGCGCTCGCCGCGCTATGCGCATGGCCGGCCCTCGCGCAGACTTATCCGGCCAAGCCCATCGTCCTGGTGGTGCCGTTTGCCCCCGGCGGCACCTCGGAGCTGATTTCGCGACTGGTGGCGCAAAAACTCACCGAACGCCTCGGCCAGCAGGTGGTAGTGGAAAACCGCCCGGGTGCGGCCGGCAATATCGCCATGGAACAGGTGGCGCGCGCCGCGCCCGACGGCTACACGCTGATCCTCGGGCACATCGGCACGCTCGCCGTCAATCCGGCGATGTTTGCCAAACTGCCCTATGACCCGGTAAAGGATTTCGCGCCGGTATCGCTGATGGTCGCGGTGCCCAACATCGTCGCCGTCAACCCCGCCGTGCCGGCAAAGTCCCTGCCCGAATTGCTCGAGCTTGCGCGCGCCAAGCCGGGCAGTATCAATTACGGCTCGGCCGGCAACGGCAGCGCCGGGCACCTTGCCATGGAGTACCTCAAGCGCATCGCCAGGGTCGACATGGTGCATGTGCCCTACAAGGGCACCGGCCCCATGCTCACCGACCTGCTGGCCGGCCAGACGCAAGCGACCTTCACCGGCTCCTCGCCGCTCCTCCCGCATATCAAATCGGGCAAGTTGCGCGCGCTTGCGGTGGGCAGCGCAAAACGCATCCCTTCCCTCCCCGATTTGCCGACGGTGGCTGAATCGGGCTTTGCCGGCTTTGAAACCGCGCAGTGGTACGGCATTATCGCGCCGGCCAAAACACCGCCTGCGGTGATCCAGAAACTTTCCACGGAAATCGCCCAGGTGCTAAAGCTGCCCGACGTCATCGCCCGCCTCGCCGGTGACGGCACGGTGATGATCGGTTCTACGCCGAAGGAATTCGCCGGCTACATCGATGCCGAAATGAAGCGCTGGGGCGAGGTGGTCAAGGCGGCCAACATCAAGGCGGAATAAGCCGCACGCCGGAACGTCACCCCATTTACGCCGACGCCCCGCGCGACGCGTTCGGGTAAAATCCGGCCCTCTCCCCAAGACGGACAGACCATGAAACTGGGCACCCTCAAAGACGGTTCGCGCAACGGCCAGCTGGTTGTCGTATCGCGCGACCTCAAGCACGCCATCCCCGCCGACAATATCGCACCAACCCTGCAGGCGGCGCTTGATGACTGGGACTACTGCGCCTCGCAACTCGGTTCCCTCTACGAGGAGCTCAACCGCAATCCGTCCGGGTCGCGTGTGTTCGAACCCGATTTCGCCCAGTTTGCCGCGCCCCTGCCGCGCGCCTACCAGTGGCTCGACGGCAGCTCTTATCTCGCCCACGTCGAACTGGTCAGGAAAGCGCGCGGTGCGACCATGCCGCCCGAATTCAAGAAAGACCCGCTGATGTACCAGGGCGATTCGGACTATTTCATCGGCCCACGCGATGCCATCGAAGCACTGTCGGAGGATTGGGGCATAGATCTCGAGGCGGAAGTGGCGGTGGTCCTCGACGACGTGCCCATGGGCACGCCCTCGGACAAGGCGTCCGAACATATCCGCCTGCTGATGATCCTCAATGATGTGTCGCTACGCAACCTCATTCCCGCAGAACTGGGCAAGGGCTTCGGCTTCATCAACGGCAAGGGCGCCACCGCCTTTTCACCGGTGGCGGTCACGCCGGACGAACTGGGCGAGTCCTGGGACGGCAAGCGCGTCCGCCGCCCCCTGACCATTCATGTCAACGAGCAGCCCTTTGGCACGCCCGATTGCGGCACCGACATGCAGTTCGGTTTTCACAAGCTGATCGCCCACGCCGCCAGGACGCGGCCCCTCGGTGCCGGCACCGTGCTCGGCTCGGGCACCATCTCCAATTACGGCTACAAGACCGGCCACGCCTGCATCGCTGAATTGCGCGCGCTCGAGACCGTGGAAAAAGGCCAGCCGGAAACCGCCTTCCTGAAATTCGGCGACCGCGTAAAGATCGAAATGCTCGACGCCACGGGCCACAGCCTGTTCGGCGCCATAGAGCAGCAGGTGGCGCCGTACAGCAAGCCGTCGAAATAGCCGTCCGGCCGGACCCGTTATCAACCGGCCAAGCCTGACATGAACAGGCTGCCGCCACGGCATCCGGGTGTGATCGTGCTGATCATCCTCGGTTTCATGCTGTTGCCGCTCTCGACCGACATGTACCTTGCGTCGCTGCCGGGACTGCGGCGTTACTTTGACGTTTCGGTGCCGCAGGCGCAGCTGACCCTGTCGGTATTTGTCGTCGGTTTTGCCATTTCGCAACTCGCCTACGGCCCCTTGTCGGATCGTTTCGGCCGCCGGCCGGTGCTCCTCGGCGGCATGGCCATCTATGTGATCGCGAGCCTCGCCTGCCTGTCGGCGCAATCGATCGAGTGGCTGATTGTCGCGCGCTTTTTCCAGGCCATGGGCGCGTGCGCGAGTACCGTCACAGGCCGCGCCATCATCCGCGACATCTACGGCGGTGCGGGTGCCGCACGCACGCTGGGCTACGTCCTTGCAGGCACGTCCATGGCGCCGATCTTCGGCCCCATGCTCGGCGGCGCGCTCGAAGCCGCCTTCGGCTGGCGTGCCACCTTTGCCGGGCTGCTGTCCGTCGGCGTAATGCTGTTGGCGGCCACCGCCCTGCTGCTGGCCGAGAGCAACGCGCAGCGCAATGCCACCGCAACACAAACACGCCATCTCATCGCCAACTACCTCACACTCCTGCGCAGCCGCCGCTTTGTCGGGTTCATGCTGTGCTTTGCCTCGGGCTACTGCGCGATTTTTACCTGGCTGTCGATGTCCTCTTTCGTGCTGATCGGCGCGCTCGGCCTGTCGCCGCAACGCTACGGCGTGCTGTTCGGGCTCACCGTACCGGGCTACCTCGTCGGCACACTGCTCGCCGCGCGGCTGTCGGGCCGGCTCGGCGTCGACCGCCTGGTCGCCATCGGCAGCATCCTGTGCGCGCTGGCCGGCAGCCTGATGGCCGTCCTCGCGCTGGCCGGGGTGCAGCATGTCGCCGCGCTGCTGCTGCCCCTGGCGCTCCTGCTTTGCGGCACCGGCTTCATCAACCCCGCCGCCACCGCCGGCGCCATCGCGCCATTCGCGAAAATGGCCGGCACCGCCTCGGCTCTGCTGGGCTTTGCGCAAATGGCCATCGGCGCAGGTTACGGCTTTATCGCGGCACAGTTTCACGACGGCACCACCCTTGCCATGGCCTGCGCCATCGGCCTGTCCAGCCTGATGACGCTGGCAAGCTACCTGCTGCTGGTACGCGGGACGCGTCCGCCGCTCAGCGCGGCAGCGGTTTGAGCAGGCCTTGTTGCGCACCCACCGTGGTCAGCCTGGCGCATTGCATGGCATCGAGGTGGATGTTTGTCGCCGACGTTTCAGTGCGCATCAGGTTGCCCGCCTGCGCTGAGTGCTCGCCAGAATCCATCAGTACGTGCGCCAGTTCGTGCGCCAGCGCGACGCCCGGTTCGCGCACGCCGTGCGTCAGCCAGACCGTTCCCTCCAGTTCCGGCCGCGTACGGCTGTTGCCGCGGCCTATGGCCTCGGCGTCGAACGCCGGCTGGTTAAGCGTGTCGTCGGCGAAATAGGCGGTCGGCCGCGGCAGTGGCAGGGTACGCGCCAGCCGGCGCGATACCGGCGTGAAATAAAAGCGGTAATGGCGCGGGGCGTCGATTATGCGCAGCTGCACACTGACGGTGCGTACACCGCATTGCGCCAGGATTTCCGCGGCCTGGCGCGCCGCGGCGAACATCGCCTTTGCGTCCCAGTGCCCCTGCAAAAATGTGGCCAGCGTGAGCTCGAGTTCGTAAAAGGCACCGGGAACGGCCGGGAGTTCGGCCGCATCCATGGTTTTCCGGGCGCTCTCTGCGATGCGCTCGCCCGGCTCCTGCGCGCACGCGCCGTGCATCACCATTGCCAGCGTGGCGGCGCAAATCCAGGCAGCTAGCGGCTTTGTCATGATTTGTAATGCGACAACGACGGACAGTCGGGTATATTCGCGGGCGCGGTGCTTCGACTCGTATGCCCGATTGCGCACTCTCGAAGGCACCACTGCGCTATATTACCCCCCGATCGGAGGCTTGATGCACACCATGCGTTTTACACAAACCCTGCTTCTTGCCGGTGGCATTGCCGCTTCGGCCTTTGTCTTCGGTCACCACGGCTGGAGCGAATATGACACCACCAAGGAGCTCAAACTGACCGGCACCATCAAGGAATCGGGCTACGAGCACCCGCACGGCCATATCCGCCTGGATGCCGGCGGCAAAATCTGGACCGCGGTACTCGCACCGCCCTCGCGCATGGAGGCGCGCGGCCTGTCGACCGCCATGCTCAAAACCGGCAACACCGCCACCGTGGTCGGCTACGCCAACCGCGGCAAGCCCGATGAAATGCGCGCCGAGCGCATCACCATAGACGGCAAGACCGTCGAGCTGCGCTAACCCCGCCTTGTTGAACCCAAACACCCCGCTTGCCGCCATCGAGGCACTGCCGCTCGCGGCGGCGATGCGCCACTCGCTGTGGCTTTATCCGATTGTCGAGATCATCCACATCCTCGGCTTTGTCCTTCTCGCCGGCTCGGTGGCGATGCTCGACTTGCGCCTGCTCGGGCTGTCGAAAGCCATCCCGGTGACGGCGCTGGCGCGCCACATCCTGCCATGGACGCTGGGCGCGCTGCTGCTGGTGGTGCCCACCGGCCTGCTGATGTTCATCGCCCACGCCGGCGACTTCATCTCCAACCCGGCCTTCATCACCAAGATGACGCTGCTCAGCCTCGCCGCGTGCAACGCGCTGTGGTTTCACATGGGCCCCTACCAGGGCGTGAATAACTGGCAGACCAGTGCGAACGCGCCGCCTGCGGCCAGGGCCTCGGCGGCACTGTCGCTGTTGCTGTGGGTTGGAATTATTTGTTGCGGCAGGCTGCTCGCCTACCTGTAACCTGTAGCGGCACCGGGGCCGCTAACCCGCTTACGCTAGGCGTGCTTGCGGATAAAAGCGTGAATGTGCGGGTAAATCACCTCGCGCCAGCGCCGGCCGCTGAAAATGCCGTAATGGCCGACCTTGGGCACGAGGAAGTGGTCCTTCATCCGCGCCGGGATCTTGGTGCAAAGCTCGTGCGCCGCGGCGGTCTGGCCGTTGCCCGAGATGTCGTCAAACTCGCCCTCTATGGTCAGCAGCGCGGTCTTGGTGATCGCCGCCGGGCGCACCAGCTCTTCGCACACGAACATGCGGCCCTTGGGCAGGGCAAATTCCTGGAACACCGTCTTGATGGTGTCGATGTAATACTCGGCCGGCATGTCGAGGACGGCGTTGTACTCGTCGTAGAACTTGCGGTGGGCTGCGGCCGAATCGCCGTCGCCCTGCACCAGGTGGTTGTAGAAGTCCCGGTGTGCATCGGCGTGGCGCGAGGGATTCATCGCGACAAAGCCGGTGTGCTGCAAAAAACCCGGATAGACCTGGCGCATATAGCCCGGATATTTCAGCGGCACGCGCTGAATGACGCTGCGCTTAAACCAGGACAGCGGTTTTTCCAGCGCCAGATTGTTCACCGCCGTGGGGCTTTTCCTCGCGTCTATGGGTCCGCCCATCATGGTCATGCTGCGCGGCTTCACCGCCTCGTCGTGCTGGGCGATCAGCGAAATGGCCGCAAGCACCGGCACCGTCGGCTGGCAAACTGAAATAACGTGAACGCCTTCGCCGATAAAGCGCACGAATTCGCGCACATAATCGACGTAGTCGTCGAGGTGGAAGGCCCCTTCGGTGACCGGCACCATGCGCGCGTCGACCCAGTCGGTGACATAGACGTCGTGTTCGGGCAGCATGGTGCGCACGGTGTCGCGCAACAGCGTGGCGTGGTGCCCTGAAAGGGGCGCGACCAGCAGGATTTTCGGATCCTGGCGCCGCGTCTTGAGCGCACGTTCAAAATGAATCAGCTTGCAAAACGGCTTTTCCAGCGCCGCAACCGGGCTTACCGCCACGGTCTTGCCACCCACCACGGTGTCTTCAATCTGCCACAGCGGTTTGGAATAGCGCTGAGTCACGCGCAGCATCAGTTCGCTGCCCGCAGCCAGGCGCTGGGAGTGCGGAAGGTAGGACAGGGCACTGAAGGGGCTGGTATAGAGGCTGAGACTGGCTTCGGCGAAACTCACCCAGGGGGCGAGCATCGCGTGTTGCATCTCATGGAGTGCGTAGAGCATCCTTACCTTTCAACTCGGGATTCCAGACTATCTTTATAACAGATTAGTGAATTTGGTGCAGCGCGCAACCGGGCAAGAACGGCACCGGGGCGGCCCTCCGGGCAAGCCGGCGAGCCCGGCCAGATCAGGCCGTAAGCCTATGACGCATATAAATATTATTGGCCGCCAGTGAGGCAATCACCAGGCTTGCACCGACATACTCGACGGGCAGAAAGTGATGGCCTTGGGCGATACGAATGACAAAGGTGACCACCGGGACCAGATTGCCGAGCAGCAGCGCGTTGAGGGCGCCGATTTGCCTCACCCCGGCGTTCCAGGCCAGACCCGCAATAACGGCGGTCACAACGACCAGAAAGACCATATGCGGGACCACCGCGACCACCTGATCGGGAGCCGGCAAATGCGTCTCCCCGGCCAGCCACGCCAGCGCGCTTGCGCCGACCAGAACAGCCGCTGCGGGAAACGCCAGCAGCGTGGTATAGCGCAGCGGCGACCAGTGCGCGAATTTGGCGACACCGGCGGTGTAAGCCATCCAGCACAATGCCGCGCCAAACAGCAGCAGGTCGCCAAACCAGGTGCCTCCGGCAAGGGTTGCCGCAACATCGCCCTTGGTGACCACCAGCATCAATCCGGCCACGCAAAGCGCAATGCAGGCCAGGGTAAAAGCCGGAGGGCGCCGGCGCCGCACCGCCGATTGCCACAATGCGGTCAGGGCCGGTTGCAGCGACAGGATGATGACCGCGTGCTCGGGCAGGCTGTGGCTGACGCCGACAAAAAACAGCAGCGCAAAGCCGGTAAAGCCGAGCGAACCGTAGAACGTCGCCGCGGCAAGGCGACCGTCGTAGCCAAAGGCGGCGCGGCCCTCACGCCAGGCGAGCAGCACGACAAACACCGGCAGGGCCAGCAGGCTTCGTGTCAGCGCAAGAAAGTAACCGTCGACATGCTCAAGGGCGAACTTGGTCACCGGCGCCTGGCCGCCCCAGGCGAGCACCGCCAGCAGGATCAGCACAACACCGGAAAAGAGGTTTTTTTGCATCAAGCGGACCAGCGCCGCGGGTCGATGGGAGAAGGACGGCCGAAGCCGGACAAAAAAACAGCCGCTCGCGAGCGGCCGTCCGATTGCCGTGCATTGTAGTGGCTTTCACCCCGGCCCCGGCAAACCGGCGCCGGGTCGCCACCCTCAGTTCACTTTTCGTCGCGCAATACGCGCCGCAGTATCTTGCCAACGTTGGTCTTGGGCAGTTCGGTCCTGAACACCACCTGCTTGGGGCGCTTGTACCCGGTGAGGTTGTCCTTGCAATGCTGCAGCAGGTCCGCCTCGGTCAGCGCCGGATCCTTTTTCACCACAAACAGTTTCACCGCCTCACCCGAATGCTCATCCGGCACCCCGACCGCGGCACATTCGAGCACGCCCGGATGCATCGCCACGACACCTTCAATTTCATTCGGGTAGACATTGAAACCGGACACCAGGACCATGTCCTTTTTCCGGTCGACGATGCGCACATAACCCTGCCCGTCCATGATGCCGATATCGCCGGTGCGGAACGCACCGTCGGGCGTCATCACCTTCGCCGTTTCGGCCGGGCTGTTCCAGTAGCCGGTCATCACCTGCGGCCCGGCGATGCAGATCTCGCCGGTTTCGCCCACCGGCAATTCACGCGCATCATCATCACGGATGGTGATGATGGTGGAGGGAATCGGCAGGCCGATGGAACCGTTGTATTCCTTCAGGTCAAGCGGGTTGATGGTCGCCGCCGGCGAGGTTTCTGACAATCCATACGCCTCGACCAGTGTACAGCCGGTGACCTGCTTCCAACGGTCGGCCACCGCCTTTTGCACCGCCATGCCGCCACCCAGAGAGATACGCAGGCTGGAAAAGTCGACGCGCGCAAAATCGGCATTGTTGAGCAGCGCATTGAACAGCGTGTTGACGCCGGTGATCATGGTAAAGCGGTGCTTGCCCAGTTCCTTCACAAAGCCCGGAATGTCGCGCGGGTTGGTGATCAGCACGTTGCAGCCGCCAAGGCGCATCATCTTGAGGCAGTTCGCCGTCAGCGAAAAAATATGGTAAAGCGGCAGTGCCGTGATGATCACCTGCACTGCGTCCTCTTTCATGAACGGCCGCACCCAGGCGGTGCTTTGCTCGAGGTTTGCCAGGATATTGCGGTGGACGAGTGTCGCGCCCTTGGACACACCGGTGGTACCGCCGGTGTACTGCAGGAAAGCGACGTCCTCGATATCGACCTCGACTTTTTTCAGGTCATTGCGGCGCCCCTCGGCGATCACGTCATTAAAGCGCAGCGCGCCGGCAAGATTGAAACCGGGCACCATTTTCTTGACATGGCGCAGCACGAAATTGACCAGCAGGCCTTTTGCGCCCAGCATGTCGCCGAGCGATGCCAGCACCACATGCTTCACCGTCGTGCGTCCGACGACCTGCTCGAGCACGTGGGCAAAGTTCTCGAGGATGACGATGACCTCGGCGCCCGAGTCCTTCAGCTGGTGCTCAAGTTCGCGCGCCGTGTACAACGGGTTGACGTTGACCACCGCATAGCCGGCGCGCAACGCGCCAAAGACGCAGACCGGGTATTGCAGGCAGTTTGGCATCATCAGCGCGATGCGCGTGCCGCGCGCGAGGCCGCGCGACTGCAGCCATGCGCCAAAGGCGGCGGCCAGGTGTTCGAGTTCGCCAAAAGTGAGGCTGCGGCCCATGTTGACGTACGCCGTCCGGTCGCGAAACTTGGCGCAGCTTTTTTCAAACAAATCGCCGATCGACTTGAACTGCCGGAAATCAATTTCTGCCGGCACGCCGGGCGGATAGGACTTGAGCCAGATCTTTTCCACGAGCACCTCCTCCGTTTGCCAAACCGGCCCGGCCGCATCTAACGTGCCGCTCGGTGCCATCCGGTCCGCTTCCGGCGGACCCCACACGCGATTATCCCGCTTTTTTCCTGCGCCGACTAAGCTGGCACCACGACCTTGGTTTGTTCGTGCGTAAGAATACGCCGCGCCAGGCCCATCGCAACAAAAGTGAAGCCTACGGCAATCCAGCCCAATGTGCCGAAATGGGTCAATTCACCGCCGGCACCGCGGCCTATGATCAGGCTGCCGAGGAACACCGCCAGCCCGGAACTCATTTGCTGGATGGCGCTGTAAAAGCTCATGAAACTGCCGCGCAGGCGCGGGTCTGCCGCCGCGGTGATAATCGCCATCGCCGGCACAAAACGGCTGGAGACGACCGCCATGAAAAAAGCCGAGGCGACCACCGCCGCCCACAGGGGCAGGACCGGCAGGTGGGTGGTCAGCAGCATGGGCGCGATGGAAACCAGGCTGAAGGCCGTGAACACGCGGCGCTTGCCATGAAGGTCGGACAGGCGCCCCGCCATGCGCTGCACAAACAGGGCGATGCTGCCGCCAATCAAATACAGGAGGGCCAGCTCGCCTTCCTTCACGCCGACGTTGGCCACCATGTAGGGGCTGACAAAGGGCACGACTATAAAACCGGCGAACATCATCACCGCGGCGAAGGCATAGGCGCGCAGGTGGTTGCGGTTGCCGAACACCAATCGCAACTGTTCCAGCGGCCTGCGCCCGCGCGCACCCTCGATATGGCCGCGCACACGCGGCAGCGCCCATAGCGCCAGCACCAGCATCAACCCCATCAAGGTGGCGATGGCATAAAACGGCATATGCCAGCCAAAGTGGGTTGCCAGATAAAGGCTGATCGGCAGGCCGAACACCGAGGAGAGCGAAAACGCCGACATCACCACGCCCAGCGCCTTGCCGCGGCGCCCTTCGGGAATGACATCGCTGACAATGGCCAGCACCGTCGAGGAGAGCACGCCGCCAAAAGCGCCGGCCACCGCGCGCACCGTCAGCAGGCCGGCGTAGGTTTCGGCGTTGGCGCAAAACAGCGCCGTGACGGCAAAGCCGCCGAGCAGCAGCGTCAGTGTTCGCTTGCGGTCAAAGCGGTCGACAAAAAAAGCCGCGAACAGCCCGGCAAGGCTGCCGCACACCGTATAAATGGATACGAGAAAACCGAACTGCGTCGGCGTGATCTGGAACAGGCGCATGAACTGCGGCCCGAGCGGCATCATCAGCATGAAGTCCAGAACCAGGCCGAACTGCACCGCAGCAAGAACGGTGAGCGTAAGGCCGTCGCGCCGGCGCGGCAGATCGTGTGGTGCCGGTGAATTCATCGGTCGAGTTTAACCGCGAACGCACGGGTCCGGACTAAATGCGCGGATTGGCGCTCCGCGCCATGGAGCAAAAACAAAGGGGCCGTCGGCCCCTTTGTCGTGCTGCCGTTTGACCGGAAAATCAGAACAGGCCGACCACCTTGCCGTCAACCAGGTCGATCTTGTTGGCCGAGGGAATCTTCGGCAGGCCGGGCATGGTCATCACGTCGCCACAGATCATCACCACGAATTCCGCCCCTGCCGCCAGGCGCACTTCGCGCACGTTGATGGAGTGGTTGTCCGGCGCGCCGCGCAACTGCGCATCGGTAGAGAACGAATACTGCGTCTTGGCCACGCACACCGGGTAGTGGCCGTAACCGTCCTCCTGCAGTTTCTTGATCTGGCCGCGCACTTTGGCGTCGGCCGTAACTTCGCTGGCGCGATAGACTTTTTTCGCGATTTTCCCGATTTTGTCCCAGAGCGTGTCCTGCTCCTCGTAGACAAAGTTCATGCTCGACTTTTGCTCGCACAATTCGACCACGATGTTGGCCAGGTCCGCGGCGCCCTTGCCGCCGTCGCCCCAATGCGTCGCCAGCACCACCTTGACGCCCAGCTTGGCCATGCGCGACTTGAGCATCTCGACTTCGGCGTCGGTGTCGCTGGTGAACTTGTTGATCGAAACGACGCAGGGAATGCCGTAGACCTTGGACACGTTCTCGACATGGCGCTCGAGGTTGACAATGCCCTTGTCCAGCGCGGCCAGGTTCTCCTGGGTGATGGTCTTGAGGTCGGCGCCGCCGTGGTATTTCATGGCGCGCACGGTCGCAACGATCACCGCAGCCGAAGGCCGCAGGCCGGACTTGCGGCACTTGATGTCGATAAACTTTTCGGCGCCCAGGTCGGCGCCAAAGCCCGCCTCGGTCACCACGTAGTCGGCCAGCTTCAGGGCGGCCTGCGTGGCGATCACGGTGTTGCAGCCGTGGGCGATGTTGGCGAAGGGGCCGCCGTGGACAAAGGCCGGGTTGTTCTCCAGGGTCTGCACCAGGTTCGGAGCAAGGGCATCCTTGAGCAGCACGGTCATGGCGCCGTGCGCCTGCAGGTCGCGCGCATAAACCGGCTTCTGGTCGCGCGTGTAGCCGATGACGATGTTGCCGAGGCGCTTTTTCATGTCCTCGAGCGAGGTGGCGAGGCAGAAAATCGCCATTACTTCGGAGGCGACGACGATGTCAAAGCCGTCCGAACGCGGGTAGCCGTTGCCCGGGCCGCCGAGCGAGGCGACGATTTCGCGCAACGCGCGGTCGTTCATGTCAACCACGCGCTTCCACTGGATGCGGCGCACGTCTATCCCGAGTTCGTTGCCGTGGTGGATGTGGTTGTCGATCAGCGCGGCGAGCAGGTTGTTGGCAAGTGCAATGGCCGAAAAGTCGCCGGTGAAGTGCAGGTTGATGTCTTCCATCGGCACGATTTGCGCATAACCGCCGCCGGCCGCGCCGCCCTTGACACCGAACACCGGCCCCAGTGAGGGTTCGCGCAGGCAGATCATCGCCTTCTTGCCGATGTGGTTGAGCGCATCGCCCAGCCCCACCGTCGTGGTGGTCTTGCCCTCGCCCGCGGGGGTCGGGCTGATCGCCGTGACGAGGATCAGCTTGCCGTCCTTCTTGCCCTTGAGCGTATCGAGGTAGAGCAGCGACACCTTGGCCTTGTAATGCCCGTAGGGCTCGAGGTGCTCTTCGGCGATGCCCAATTTCTCCTTGGCGAGTTTGGCGATGCGCACCATCTTGCCGGCCTGGGCTATTTCGATATCACTTGGCATGTTGCTGTCTCCTCTGGTTGATGATTTGATCTGCCGCCCCGGCAAAACCCGGGTAGGGCAAATTCAGAACTTTTATTTCTGAAAACCCGCGCCAGGCGCGGCTTTCAGGCCAATATTGGTGACTTTTTTGTCACCTTTCCTGCGTTGTTTGCGCGCCCCTAGGCCGTTTTCGCCGCCAGTATCTGCCCGCCGCCGTAACTGGCATGCACCGGTGTCGCGCCGCCGCGACTCACTTTCACGGCGCAATACTTGAACTCGGGAATCTTGCCGAAGGGATCGAGCGCCGAATTGGTCAGCTTGTTGGCCGAGGCCTCGTAATAGCAGAACGGGATGAACACCGCCCCGGTGGGCGTGCCCTCGTCGGCGCGCGCATACAGCGCAATGCTGCCGCGGCGCGAGGCCACCGTGACCACGCTGCCGGGCTTGATGCCGAGGCGCGACATGTCCTGCAGGTTCATCGAGGCCACCGGTTCGGGCTCGATGGCATCGAGCACGCCGGCGCGGCGCGTCATCGAGCCGGTGTGCCAGTGCTCGAGTTGCCGTCCGGTAATGAGCACCATCGGGTAATCGGCATCGGGCTGCTCGGCGGCGGTGATGAAGTCGGCCGGCACTAGCTTGGCGCGACCGGTGGCGGTCGGGAAATTCTCGGTGAAAATCACCGATGTACCCGGGTCGCCCTCGTTCTCGCACGGATAAGTCACGGCCGAATCGCGCTCAAGGCGCTCCCAGGTGATGCCGGCGATCGAATCCATGCCCTTGCGCATTTCGTTGAACACATCGCGCGGATGGTTGTATTTCCAGGCCAGCCCAAGACGCTTGGCGATTTCGACAATGATCCACAGGTCGGGCTTGGCCTCGCCGGGCGCGTCCACAGCCTTGCGCCCCAGTTGCACCAGGCGATCGGTGTTGGTGACGGTGCCGTCCTTTTCCGGCCACGCCGTGGCCGGCAGGATGACGTCGGCGAGATAGGCCGTCTCGGTGAGGAAGATATCCTGCACCACCAGGTGCTCGAGCGCGGCAAGGCCGGCGCGGGCGTGGTTGGCGTCCGGGTCCGACAGCGCCGGATTCTCGCCCATGATGTACATGCCGCGAATCTTGCCCTCGCAAGCGGCGTTGATCACTTCCACCACGGTCAGGCCCGGCTTGGGATCCAGCGTCGCACCCCAGAGCTTTTCAAAGCGCGACTTGGCCTCGACCGTGGCCACACGCTGGTAGTCCGGGTAGAACATCGGGATCAAGCCGGCGTCGGAGGCACCCTGCACATTGTTCTGGCCGCGCAAGGGGTGCAGCCCGGACCCGGGCTTGCCGATCTGTCCGGTGACCATGGCCAGCGCGATCAGGCAGCGCGCATTGTCGGTGCCGTGCACGTGCTGCGAAATGCCCATGCCCCACAAGATGATCGACGCCTTCGAGGTGGCGTACAGCCGCGTCACCTCGCGGATTTTTTCGGCCGGAATGCCGCACACCGGCGCCATCAGCTCGGGGGAGAATTTCTTCACGTTCTTGGCGAGTTCTTCGTAACCCGAGGTGCGGTCGCGGATGAAGGCCTTATCGGCGAGGCCCTCGTCGACCACCACGTGCAGCATGGCATTGAGCAGGGCCACGTCGGTGTCGGCCTTGAATTGCAACACATGCTCGGCGTGGCGCGCGAGTTCGGTGCGGCGCGGGTCGGCGAGAATCAGCTTGCTGCCCTTCTTGACCGCGTTCTTCAACCAGGTCGCGGCGACCGGATGGTTCACCGTCGGGTTGGCGCCGATGAGGAAAATCACCTCGGCATTTTCGACGTCGCGCACCGGGTTGGAGACGGCACCCGAGCTGATGCCCTCCATCAGCGCGGCCACGCTCGAGGCATGGCACAGGCGCGTGCAGTGGTCAACGTTGTTGGTGCCAAAGCCGGTGCGCACCAATTTCTGGAAGAGGTAAGCCTCTTCATTGGAGCCCTTGGCCGAACCAAAGCCGGCCAGCGCGTAACGCCCGTCGGGGGCCGAATCAATGATTTTCTTGAGCCCGCCGGCGGCCAGCGCCAGCGCCTCTTCCCAGCTTGCCTCGCGAAACACCTCGCGCCAGTTGTCCGGGTCCATCACAAAATCGGCGGATTTTTTCACGCCCGCTTTGCGAACCAGCGGCATGGTCAGGCGCTGCCTGTGGTGGGCGTAATCGAAACCGTAACGCCCCTTGACGCACAAGCGGCCGTCGTTGGCCGGGCCGTCGCGGCCCTGCACCTGGATGATGGTGTTGTCCTTGACGTGGTAGGTCAGCTGGCAGCCGACGCCGCAGTAGGGGCAGACCGAGTCGACGGTCTTGTCGGCCACCGTCATGCCAGCATCGCGCGCCGGCATCAGGGCGCCGGTGGGGCAGGCCTGTACACACTCGCCGCAGGCGACGCAGCTCGAGGCGCCCATCGGATCGTCAAAGTCGAAAACGATTTTTGAATGCTCGCCGCGAAAGGCGTAACCGATGACGTCATTGACCTGCTCTTCGCGGCAGGCGCGCACACAGCGGTTGCACTGTATGCACGAATCGAGGTTGACCGCGATCGCCGGGTGCGACACGTCCTGCTTCACCGGCTCCCGCGCCTCAAAACGCGGCAGGCCCATGTCGAGCTTCTTCGCCCACATGTCCAGTTCGGATTCGCGCGTATGACGTTCGGCCGGCATGTCCGAGAGCAGCAGTTCGAGCACCATCTTTTGCGAGGTCAGTGCGCGCGCATTGTCGGTGACCACCTCCATGCCGTCCTTGGGATAACGGCAGCATGAGGGCGCCAGCGCGCGCTCGCCCTTGATCTCGACCACGCAGGCGCGGCAGTTGCCGTCCGGGCGCATGCCCTCCTTGTAGCAAAGGTGCGGGATCTCGATGCCGTACTGCTTGGCCGTCTGGATGATGGTCTCGTCGGCGCGGCCGACCACATCCTTGCCGTTGAGCTTGAACTCCACCGGCATGGTCGCCTGCTGCTGCTTGCCTATTCTGTCCATTGTGTGTTCCTCAAGAATCTGGTGACAAGCGTGAGGGCAGTGAAAAGTGAAGTGTGAAATGTGACAAAACCTGAAACCGCAAACCCTGGCGCATCACCTTTCACTTTTCACCTTTCACTTTTCACCGCTGCATTCACCGCTCTACTCAATCTCATGCGCAAAATACTTGATCACCGACAAAACCGGATTGGGCGCCGCCTGGCCGAGGCCGCAAATCGAGGCGTCCATCATCGCCTGCGACAACTCGGCAAGCAACGGCTTGTCCCAGCGCGGCGCATCGAGCAGCGTCAACGCCTTGGCCGTGCCGACGCGGCAGGGTGTGCACTGGCCGCAGGACTCGTTGCGAAAAAAGCGCATCATGTTGCGCGCGGCGCCGACCGCGCTGTCCTTGTCCGAGAGGATCATCACCGCGGCCGAACCGATGAAAAGGCCGTGCGGCTGCAGCGTGTCAAAGTCGAGCGGAATGTGGCCCATGCCGGCGGGCAGGATGCCGCCCGATGCGCCCCCCGGAAGGTAGGCATAGAAAGTATGCCCCGGCAGCATGCCGCCACAGTATTCGTCAATGAGTTCCTGCACGGTGATGCCGGCTGGGGCGACGTGCATGCCGGGCTTCCTGACGCGCCCGGAAACCGAAAAGGAGCGTAGTCCCGTCCTGCCTTTGCGACCGTGCCCGGTGAACCACTCGTGGCCTTTTTCCAGTATTTCGCGCACCCAGAACACTGTCTCGAAATTGTGTTCCAGCGTCGGCCGGCCGAACACGCCGACCTGTGCCACGTAGGGCGGGCGCAGCCGCGGCATGCCGCGCTTTCCCTCGATCGATTCGATCATCGCCGACTCCTCACCGCAGATGTAGGCACCGGCGCCGCGGCGCAGGTGTATCGGCGGCAGGGCGCAGGGCGGATCGGCCTTGAGCGCGGCCAGTTCCTTTTCCAGGATGGCGCGGCAGCCGGCGTATTCATCGCGCAGGTAAATCCACACCTCGGCGATGCCGGCGGTCCAGGCGGCGATGAGCATGCCCTCGAGAAAACGGTGCGGGTCGCGCTCCAGGTAATAGCGGTCCTTGAAGGTGCCCGGCTCACCTTCGTCGATGTTGACCGCCATGTTGCGCGGCTCGGGCTCGGCGCGCACCAGCTTCCATTTGCGTCCGGTCGGAAAGCCGGCGCCACCGAGGCCGCGCAGTCCGGACTTTTCCATCTTCGCGGTCAACTGCTGGTAATCGTGTTTTCCGGCGAGGCAGTCGGAAAGCAGCGCGTAGCCGCCCGCCTTGCGGTAGTCGCGATAGCCGAGGTATTTTTCCGGAACATGGCGCACCGCCTTGGCGGCGACCAGTTTGCTGATTTTCTCCGCCGTAGCCTGAAGCACCGGGTTTTGCCCCACCACCGCCGCCGGCGCGCTCTCGCAGCGTCCGATGCAAGGCACGGCAACCACCCGCACATCCCGGCCGAGGACTGCGGGCAGGCGCGCGAGCAAATCCCTTGCCCCGGCCATTTCACAGGAGAGCGAATCGCAGACCCGCACCGTCAGGGCAGGCGGCGCGGCCTCGCCCTCCTTGACCACGTCAAAATGATGGTAAAAAGTCGCCACTTCATAGACTTCGGCTTGGGCCATGCCCAGTTCGGCGGCAAGCGCGGCCAGATGGGCCGCCGACAGGTGGCCGTACTGGTCTTGTATGCGGTGCAGGTGTTCGATCAGCAGGTCGCGTCGCCGTGGCAGCGCCGCCTCCCCCTGGCCGATGAGCGCGCGCACCTCCGCCACGGCTTTCGGGTCGGTCATCCGGCCTTTCATCGTCGGCCGGAACTTGATTTGCTTAATCTCGATTTTGCCTGCAGACCCCATGGACGCAACCACTCCTCGCATTGTTTTCCGAGCCTGCCATGAACCGGGTGTCCCGGCGCAACGCATTCCCGCCCACCCGATGCCGCCCCGTCAAAATCAGGCGGGCTACCGTACGGTTTGGGGAATTTTCGCCGCTCGCGCCCCGGTAGCACTTGACCACGGTCAAGAATTGACCCGGCGGGGCAAAATCGGGGCAAAACAGGCCGGCACGGCGGCGGCGAAGCACCCGCGCCAGCAAACATCAAACAGTGGCGCCGAACATCTTTTCTATCTGTAAATGCTGTTCCAGCACGTCGGCAAGCCGGTCAATGCTCGCCTCGCGCATTGTCGCAAAATCGATGGACTGCGGTGCGGCCAATCCCGCCCAGGCGAGCAGCGCAGCGCACGCTTCGGGCGCGTCGAATACGCCGTGCAGGTAAGTCGCAAGAATCTGCCCGTCTTCGGACAACGCACCGTCCGCGCGCCCATCGAGTTCAAGCGCGGGCCGGGCGAGCGCGGGGCCCGCGCTGACGCCCATGTGTATCTCGTAGCCGCTGACACGGGTGGTGGGAGACGCACCGGCCAGCAGCAAGCGGCCGGACACCTGCCGCAGCTGCTTTTCCGGCGCCAGCGTCGTTTCAAAATCGAGCAGTTGCAGCCCGGCGCGGCTTGTGTGCGCTCCTTTTGTGCGCGCGCCCTCGAAGCCCAGCGGGTCGTGCAATTGCATGCCCAGCATTTGCATGCCGCCGCAAATGCCGACCAGCTTGCCGCCGTAACGCAGGTGACGCCGGATATGCGGCGCCCAGCCCTGACCGAGCAACCAGTCAAGGTCGGCCTGCACGTTCTTGCTGCCGGGCAGGATGATGAGATCCGCATCCGGGATGGCCATGCCCGGCCCGATGAATTGCAGGTCGACCTGCGGGTGGGCGCGCAAGACGTCGAAATCGGTGTGGTTGCTGATGCGCGGCAACACCGGGACGATGACCTTCAGCCGCCGCCCGGTGTCCGTTGCAAGGGTTTCGGCCTGGGCCGTTTGTATGGCGTCCTCGGCGTCCAGATGCAGGCCGTGCAAGTAAGGCAGCACGCCGAACACCGGTTTGCCCGTCTCCTTCTCCAACCACTCGATCCCGGGCAGCAGCAAACCAATGTCACCGCGAAAGCGGTTGATGACAAAACCGCGAATGCGCGCCCGTTCGCTCACCGACAGGCACGCCAGCGTGCCGACAAAATGCGCAAACACGCCGCCGCGGTCGATGTCGGCGATGAGCACCACCGGGCAGTCCACCGCCTCGGCAAAGCCCATGTTGGCGATATCGCGGTCACGCAGGTTGATCTCGGCCGGACTGCCGGCGCCCTCGACCAGCACGCAGTCGTATTGACGGCGCAGGCGCTGCCAGGATTCGAGCACCGCGGCCATCGCGCGCGGCTTGTATTCGTGAAAGGTGCGCGCGTCCATGTCGCTGCGCGCCAGCCCGTGGATGATGACCTGCGCACCGGTGTCCGAACTGGGCTTGAGCAACACCGGGTTCATGTCGCTGTGCGGCGCGATGCCCGCCGCCTGCGCCTGCAAGGCCTGGGCGCGGCCGATTTCGCCACCGTCGCTGGTGACCGCGCTGTTGAGCGCCATGTTTTGAGGCTTGAAAGGGGCCACATGCACGCCGCGCCGGCGCAGCACCCGGCACAAGCCGGCGACCAGCGTACTCTTGCCGGCATCCGAGGTGGTACCCTGGACCATCAGCGCGCCGTGCAGTCTTGCAGCGTCATCGGTCGTGGCAGCATCAGTCATGGCGCCCCCTTGCGACGCGCGCGCACCGCATCGAGCTGCTCGCACAACGCCTGGGCGGCATCAAGAATGCGCGGCGTGTGGCGGCTGATCAGGTCCGGATGAACGGTAAAGAAATTCCCGCGCCGCACCGCCAGCAGGCGCGGCCACTTGCGCCACATGTCGAAGCCGTCAATCTTCGGATCCACCGCCGCGCCGCCGATCGCTTCCGGGTCGCGTTCGATCACCGCTTCCTCGGCTATGACCGGCGCGAGCGGCTTCAGGTCGGCGAAAATGTTGCGGCCGCCGCAGGACGCGATGACATCGCTGATGACATGATTGCCGCTCACCGTCATCAGCGGCTTGTTCCATATCTGGTAGAACACCGGCACAGTCGGCAGCGCCGCATAACGCGCGCGCAAGCCGGCAAGCCGCGCCGAAAACTCGCGCGCGGCGGCGGCGGCCACCGGACCGGTACCGGCGACCAGCCCGAGTTTCTCGATCGAACGGGCGATGTCCTCGAGGCGCTGCGGTTCGCTGTAGTACACCGGTATTCCCAGGCTCAGCAATTTTTCCAGTTGGCGCTGTGCGTTGCCGTCGCGCCAAACCACGATCAGGTCGGGCTTGAGGCTGACGATGCGCTCAAGGTCGAGCAGCGCATGGCTGCCGATGTTGGTGATTTTTTTCGCCGCTTCCGGGTAGTTGCTGTAGTCGATCACGCCGACGATGCGCTCGCCGGCCCCGGCGGCGAACAACAGCTCGGTGATGTGCGGCGCAAGGCTGATGATGCGCCGCGCCGGCTGGGCCATGGTCAGGCTGCGTCCACTGTCATCGATCACCGTAACTTCAGCCAATGCGGTATTGGCGGTGAGAAAAAGCGCCACAACCGCCACGGAAGACGCCCGCAACAACCCCCGCCCCGTCACCGATCGCCCGTTCATTCGGCCACGAACAGCGTCTGGCCGGCCGCCTCCACCTTGATTACGCGATGGCCAAACGCTTCGTACAGAACCGGCTCGGTCATGACCTGCGCCACCGGCCCCTGCCGCAGCGCCCCGTCGGCGGTAAAAATCAACACATGGCTGGCAAAGCGCGCCGCCAGGTTCAGGTCATGCAGCGACATCAGCACGCCTTTGCCGCGGTTCACGGCGAGCCCGCCCAGATGTCGCAATACCTGCACCTGGTGTCGCAGGTCGAGGTGGGTCAGCGGTTCGTCGAGCAGCAGCAGCGGCGCGTCCTGCGCCAGCAGGGCGGCAATGGCGACGCGCTGGCGCTCGCCGCCCGACAGGGTCAGCACGTCGCGCTGCGCAAAGCCCTGCAAATCGACCGCCGCGAGCGCAGCCAGCGCCGCGTCACGGTCGCCCTCTCCCTCCCACTGCCAGCGCGACAGGTGCGGATAGCGGCCCATCATCACCACTTCGAGCACGCTCGCGCTGAAAGCGTCGTGCAGCAGTTGCGGCAAAAAACCGCGCAAGCGCGCCTCCTGGGCGAGCGACCGCCGTCCCAGCGCCTCGCCCTGCAACCGCACACCACCGCCCTGCGCCGCGCGCAGGCCGGCCAGCGCATGCAACAACGTCGTCTTGCCGACGCCGTTGGCGCCGAGCATGCACCACAATTCCCCCGGCCTTACGGCAAGATTGAGGTCTCGCACCAGCGTGCGCGCGCCGGCGCCTGCACCCACGCCCAGCGTGATGCCGGCGCATTCGATCAGTGCTTGCTGCGCGCTCACGTCCGCCGCCGCATCAGCAAGAACACAAAAGACGGAACACCGATGATCGCCATGATCACGCCGACCGGAAGCTGCATGGGAGCGACCACCGTGCGCGCGGCGGTGTCGGCAAGCAATAACAGCGTGCCGCCGGCAAGCGCGCAGGCGGGCAACAGCACGCGCTGGTCATTGCCAAACAGCAGGCGCAGGGCGTGCGGCACCACCAGGCCGATAAACCCGATGCTGCCCCCGGTGGTGACGGCAAGCGCGGTGGCAAGCGATGCCAGCAAATAAATCCTGCGTCGCAAGGCGGTGACGTCGACACCAAGGGCGTGCGCGACGGTCTCGCCGCGCAGCATCAGGTTGAGCTCGCGCCCCGTTGCATAGGAGAGCACGACGCCCAGCAGCAGCATGGCCATGGCCGGCATCCAGTTATCGACGCCGTTGAGGTCGCCCATCAGCCAGAACAGCATGCCGCGCAATTTCGCCTCCGACCCGAGCGTGAGCATCAGCGCGATGATGGCGCTCCAACCCGACCCCAGGATGACGCCGGTGAGCAACAAGCGCGGGGAAGCGTCCAGCGCCCCGGCCGCTTGTGCTTGTAATTGCTGGCGCGCAAAATCGCGTTTGGCCAGCCCGAATACCAGCACGATCGCGGCGAGCGCGCCAGCGGCCGCGCCAAGATTGACAAACACCGCGCCAAGCCCGGCCAGCATCGCGCCCAGCGCGCCCACCGCCGCACCGCCGGACAAGCCGAGCACATAGGGATCGGCCAGCGGGTTGCGCAGCAGCACCTGCATCAGCGCGCCGGCGAGGGCCAGCAGGCCGCCTGCGGCAAATGCCGCCAGCGCCCGCGGCAGGCGCAATTTGCCAATCACGTCGCCGGCGAGGCTTTGCCCCGGATCGACCAGGCCCTGCCAGATCTCTGCCGGCAGGATGCGGCTGCTGCCAGACAGCAGCGCGATGCCCAGCGCCGCGACAGCCGCCGCGGCGAGTGCCAGCCAGATGAGGACGGCGCGGCGCATGACTGGCTACTGCGTCCAGCCCAGGGTCAAAAACAGGCCGCGCCGCGGCTGGTTGTAACTGAGCACGGTCTGGTAATTCTCGTCAAACAGGTTGACCACGCGTGCCGCGAGGTAGAACTGCTTGCTGAAGTCGTAACGCGCGGTGAGGTTGACCGTGCTGTAGCTGGCGAGCGTCACCGTGCCATCGGGCCGCGTCCCGGTGTAGGCCAACTCCCCGCCGACATTCCAGCCCGCTATGCGCGTATTGGCGACCACCGCGCCCATTTGGCGCGCGCGCCGCACCAACTGCGCCCCGGTGACGTCGTTGATCGGGTCCTGCAGCGTCAGGCTGGCGCGCATGTCCCAGCTGGCGTACTGGCCGGTATAGGACAACTCCGTACCTTCAATGCTGGCCTTGCCAACATTGACCGCGGTGAACGCCGGCGCGGGGGCCTCGATCAGGTTCTCAATCCTGGTATTGAAATGCACGATGCGCAGCAAGTGCTGCCCGGCCGCGTACTGCACGCCCACTTCGTTGCTTTTGCTCGTCTCTGACTGGATCCTGGCATTGCCAAAGCCGGGGAAAAACAACTCGTTCAGGCTGGGCGCCCGAAAAGCCGTCGAAATCATTGCCGTCAGCTTCCAGTCCTGTGTGAGGTCGTAGCCGTAGCCGGCAAGCCAGGTGTTGGCCGTGCCGAAATCGGAATACCTGTCCTGGCGCGCCGCGGCCTGAAGGTGGTTGTCGCCCATCTTGCCGATGTATCCGAGCGCGAGGCTGCTCACATTGCGTGAATTATAGGCGTAGGCAGTGGTGCTCTGGATGCGCTGGCGCAGGTCGTCCAGGGTCGCCGTAAGCACATGGCCCTTGGCCAGCGCAATGTCGTTCTGCCACTGCAACTCCGTGCTCTCTGTACTGAAGCGCGTCGGCGTGCCGCCGTCGGTACGGTCGCTCACCTTGTCCTCTGCCTGTGACAGCGTGATTTTCGAGCCCCAGACCGCATTGACCTGGTTGTTCGAAAACAAGGCGTAGGAACCCAGGGTGCGGTCGCCGTAGTGGGTGGTCTGCGGCGTGTTAAAGGAGCTGTCGTACTCGATGCGCCCCTCGCTTTGGAAGAAGCGCAGTCCGAGTTCCTGTCCCGGCGCGAGCAGTTGTGATACCTGCCCCGAAACCGAAAGGTTGGCGTACCCGTCGGCATCCGGATTAATCCTGGTGGGGGCAGATTTCGGGTCTTGCGACGAAAACCCGTTGGTTTCGTATTTCGAGGCGCTCAGGCTGAAACGGGTTTCGCCGACCTGGCCGCCGTAGTTGGCCGACACTCCGCGCGTACCGTACTCACCGGCAACGAGCTGCGCATTGGCCCGCGGTGCACCGGCGCCGCGTTTGGTGAATATCTGGATCACGCCGCCCACCGCATTGGCGCCATAAAGCGCGGAAACGTTGCCGCGCACGATTTCAATGCGGTCGACATCGTTCAGCATGATCTGGTCTATCGGCGTCGCACCGGTGGTGGCCGAACCCTGGCGCACGCCGTCGATGAGGATCAGCGTCGATGTGCTGTTGGTGCCACGCATGAACACCGATCCGACCGAGCCGATGCCGCCGTTTTGCACAAACTGGAAACCCGCTTCGCGCCGCAGCAGCTGGATGATGTCGATCGCCTGCGACTCGCGGATTTCTTTTTGCGTTATCACGGTGGTGTGGGGAATCGTATCGGTGATTTGCTGCTCGATTCGACCCGCCGTAACCACCACGGTGTCGGCCGGATTTTCCGGTGTTTGTCCATGGACGGGCGGGCAAACAAGGACTGCAACAGCGATTGCGGCACTACCGAAGCAATAGGTGCCTGACATGTGAATCTCCCCTGGCGGCCAGCGTCCCCGCAGGCCCCTGCCTTGATTCAAGCGAAGGGGGAGTTCAGCCAGTGCACAACAGCCAGGCCCGCGATGCAATGCAGGCGCTTCAGTGCAAACCGGCCGTTGCCTCCCGCAACCGCTTCAATCGGGTTTTTTGGCCGGTCTCCGGGCTGGCAAGTCTTGATGCGCCCACCTTCCCGCGGCCGGGGGCCGCAGTGGTCTGAGATCCGGGGAGGATCTCGTGGAGCGCACCCGCACTTGCTTACCGTTGCGGGGGCAGCACAGGCTTTCCGGGTGTTACCGTTGCCCCGGTTCCTGTTTCCCGTTTCACCCGCAGCGCAAAATGCGCTGCGGACACCAAAAAACTGTCTTGATTATACCCGCCGGCGCGCAACCCGCCCGGCCGGCTACTTGTGCTTGAACGCGGGCTTGCGCTTTTCGACAAAGGCCGCCATGCCTTCCTTCTGGTCGTCGGTGGCGAACAGCGAATGGAACAGCCGGCGCTCGAACAGCATGCCCTCGTTGAGCGTGCCCTCGTAGGCGCGGTTGATGGCCTCCTTGATCATCATCACCGAGGGCAGCGAGTAGTCGCATATCTGTGTCGCGGCGGCCATTGCCTCGTCGAGCAGCTTGTCGGGGGCAACCACGCGCGACACCAGGCCGGCGCGCTCGGCCTCGGCCGCGTCCATCATGCGGCCGGTGAGGCACAAGTCCATGGCCTTGGCCTTGGACACCGCGCGCGGCAGGCGCTGCGTGCCGCCGGCACCGGGAATGATCCCGAGCTTGATTTCCGGCTGGCCGAACTTCGCCGATTCGGCGGCGATGATGAAATCGCACATCATCGCCAGTTCGCAGCCGCCGCCAAGCGCGTAACCGGCGACCGCTGCGATCACCGGTTTGCGCACGCGCCGCAAGGCCTCCCAGTTGCGCGTGATGTACTCGCTCTTGTAGACGTCCATGTAGGTCCAGTCCTTCATGGCGCCGATATCGGCTCCCGCGGCGAAGGCCTTTTCACTGCCGGTGATGATCATGCAGCCGATGGCCTCGTCGGCGTCAAACTTGAGCAGGGCGTCGCCCAGCTCGTTCATCAGCTGGTCGTTGAGCGCGTTGAGCTGCTTCGGCCGGTTGAGCGTGACAAAGCCGATGCGGCCGCGCGTTTCAGCGAGAATCATTTCGTAGGACATGTTGCCTCCATTGAATTCCGAAAAATTGCCGGCACCGGCCGGGCTTCAGGCAACTAGGGGCGCAAGACGCCCAGCGCCTGTCGCGCCGCCGCACCCAGCATGATGGTGTCCATGCCCACCGCCACCAGCGAATAGCCCTGCGCGATATAGGATTGCGCCAGTTCCGCCGTGCCGCAGTAAATGCCAAGCTGGCACTTGTTTTCCTTGCACGCCTCGGTGACCCGGTCGATGGCCGCGGTGACACCGGGGTTGGTCACCAGCCCGGTGAGGTCGAGGCTGGCCGACAAGTCATAGGGCCCGACGAACACCGCGTCGACACCCGGCACCGCCGTGATGTCGTAAATATTCTCGACACCGATCTTGTGCTCGACCTGCACCACCACCACCGTCTCCTCGTTGGCCTGGTAAAGGTACTCGCGCATGCTGTGGCCGTAACCCTGCGCACGGACGATGCCCACGCCGCGCGTCCCGGCGGGGGGGTATTTGGCATGGCGCACTACGCGCTCGGCCTGCTCGGCGGTGGTCACCTGCGGCACGACAATGCCGGTCGCGCCGGTATCCAGCGCCTTCTTGATGGTCGCCTCGGCGTCGTCGGCGACACGGATCAGGCAGGGCACGCGCGAAGCCTGGATCAGCGTCTGCGCGTCGCGCAGCGTCAGCGGCGCATGCTCGGTGTCGATGAACAGCCAGTCGTAACCGGCCATAGACAGCAGTTCGCTTACGTCGGTCGACTGCAGGGTGACAATCGTCCCGAGCAGCAGGTCGCCACGGCGCAAACGCTCGGCAAAGGACCGGTTCATGTGTTCTCCGCTTTTAATTTTGTGCCGGCACGCTTGCCTGCATCCAGCTTGTAAGCCCCCAGGGGCAGGACATCAGACAGTTCAATGCGCCGGCGATCCGGTTCGACTTCGGTGAGCGCCACCGTCTCGCGCAGGCTGGCGCGGCTGCGCCCGGTCAGTTGCTGGTACTGGCGCGTGGCATCGCGCTTCCAGGCAAGTTCTTCATCGGTGAGCGGGCGCAACACCCGCGCCGGCATGCCAACGGCGAGCGTGCGCGCCGCCACCTTCATGCCGGCCTTGACAAAGGCGAGCGCGCCGACAAAAGCCGACTCGCCGATGTCGGCGTGGTCGTTGACCACCGCGTGCATGCCCACCATGGCGTTGCGGCCGATGTGCGCGGCGTGGATGATCGCGCCGTGGCCGATGTGGCCGTCCTCCTCGATCAGCGTGTCCCCGCCCGGATAGCCGTGCACGATGCACCCATCCTGGATGTTGGCGCCGCGCTCGATGACGATGCGGCCGAAGTCCCCGCGCAGGCTGGCGCATGGGCCGACATAAACGCCGGCGCCGACGATGACATCGCCGATCAGCACCGCGCTCGGGTGCACATAGGCCTCGGGATGAACGACCGGCGTGATGCCGTCTATGGAATAGACCTTGACCATGGGATTGTGCTTTGCGGCGGGATTGAATGCGTTTTGGCCCGGCGGGAATTCTACGCCACTCTCCCCCTCGCCTATTTGAGGGTGCGCGCCAGCCAGGGCACCACCACATCGCTGAAGATGCGCGTGTCTGGCCAATCGCGGTTGCGCCCGATGTGCCCGCCCTCGGGATTGACCCATGCCTCCTTGGGGGAGCCGTTGCGCAGCAGCGCGTACAAATCCTCGATCGGCACCTGGCTGTCTTTCTCGCCGTTTACCAGCAGCATGGGCGCGGAGGGCTTGCCCAGCCAGCCCGCGCTCTTCAACGACATGCGCGGCCCGTAGGCAAGAAACTCTTCCAGCGAATTGGCGCCGTACACGCTGGCGCGCGCGGCAAACAGGTCGAACAGGTATTCGCGGGTACCAAGCGCCTTCAACTGCCAGTCGCGCGAAAAATAGACATCGACCGGGCCGCCCCAGACCACGCTGCCGCGCAGGCGGTCTTTTTCGGTAAAGCCGACGCGCGCCGCCCAGTGCCCGCCCCAGGACACGCCCATGAAGCCGATGCGCTTGGGGTCGATATCCTTGCGTGTCGCCAGGTAATCGAGCACGCGCGAATACATGCGCTCGGCGCCCACATCGATCATGATGCTCGACTCGCCGTTGCCCGGCATGTCAAGGGCAAGATAAGCCAGTCCCGCGGCGATATAGCCCGGGCCGTATTGTTCGGCGACGTATTCCTTGTAGCTGTCCAGGCCGCCCACGCTCATCACCAGCGGCGAAGGCCGCCCGTCCCGCACCGCGGGCAGTTGCAAATAGCCGATGATCTCCTTGCCTTCGAACGGAATGCGCACGACCTCGATCGCCGGCTGGGCAAGCCTGGCGTAGCCGCGAAAGGCCTCGGTGGCGCGCCGGTGCGCCGCGCGCTTGCCCTCGGAATTTTGCGTCGGCCAGGCGCCAAAACCAAAATAGCGCCACGCCGCGAGGTAGGCCTCGCGTGCCTTGGCCGGATTGGACGATTCGACCGCCCTTGCCTCGGCAAGGTGTTTTTCGCCCTGCAACACCCAGGAGCGCGCCCATTCGTCACGATCCAGCGAGTTGATGCGCGACAGCACCTCTCGCACCTCTTCACGGTCATAACCGGTAAGCGGATAGGCGTTGCGGTTGACCCTGTCCTGCACCGCCTCCTTGAGCTCCGGCCAGGTGCGCTGCGGCGCGATCTGGGCGTATGCAACCGGTGCCGACAGCCCGGCCAACGATACAACAGCAATGACAAGTGCGCGCAGCAATGCAGTCATGATTTTCCCCGTTTTGTTGAAAGTGGTTGCGTTTTGTTATGCAACAGGCCGGCAACCTGCGGCGACACGTCCAAGTGGCCGGGTAATTCTAGCAGCGTGGCCTTGCACGCGCTCCACTGCGGTAAAATGCGCCACGCGAAAGAATTTTTCCGCCGCGTCCGTCACGCACCTTCAAACCAATGCCCACGCCTCCAGCCAAACCCAAAGCCGCCGCAGTCGAAGCGCACACCGGCAATTTCATCCGCAGCATCGTCGAGCACGATCTTGCGGCCGGCACCTATGCCGCGCGACGCTGGGGCGGCAAACCGGGGCCGGCCAGGGCGCACGAACAGGCACCGCCGGACACGGCAAAAATCCGCACGCGTTTCCCGCCCGAGCCCAACGGCTACCTGCACATCGGCCACGCCAAGTCGATTTGCCTCAACTTCGGCCTGGCGCGCGATTACGGCGGCGCCTGCCACATGCGCTTTGACGACACCAACCCGGAAAAGGAAGAACAGGAGTACGTCGACGCCATTGTCGATTCGGTCAGGTGGCTGGGCTTTGACTGGAAATTTGGCGGTGAATCAAACCTGTATTACGCCAGTGATTATTTCGACTTCATGTACCAGGCGGCCGAATACCTCGTCGGCGCCGGCCATGCCTACGTCGACCGGCAAAGCGCCGAACAAATGCGCGCCAACCGCGGCACCCTGACCGAGCGCGGCAGGGAATCACCCGACCGGGCGCTGCCGCCGGAGCAGCACCTCGCGCTGTTGCGCGAAATGCGCGAGGGCAGGCACGCCGAGGGCAGCATGGTGTTGCGCGCAAAAATCGACATGGCCTCGCCCAACATCAACCTGCGCGACCCGGCCATCTACCGCATCCGCAAGGCCAGCCACCACCGCACCGGCGATGCCTGGGGCATTTATCCGATGTACACCTTCGCCCACCCGATCGAGGACGCGCTCGAGCGCATCACCCACTCCATCTGCACGCTCGAGTTCGAGGACCAGCGCCCCTTTTACGACTGGCTGCTGGCGCGCCTGGCTGAATTTACGACCGCGCCCGATGGGACGCGGGTGGGCGGCCTGCTGGCCGCGCCGCTGCCGCACCAATACGAATTCGCGCGCCTCAACCTGACCAATGTCGTGCTGTCCAAGCGCAAGCTCATCCAGCTGGTGCAGGAGGGCCATGTCGAAGGCTGGGACGACCCGCGCATGCCCACGCTGGTTGGTGCGCGCCGCCGCGGCTACACGCCCGAGGGATTCCGCCTGTTCGCCGAGCGCATCGGCGTGTCCAAATCCGATTCATGGATAGACTACTCGGTGCTCGAGGAATGCATGCGCGAGCACCTCAACGAGGTCGCCCCGCGGCGCACCGCGGTGCTCGACCCGGTGAAACTCATCATCGAGAATTATCCCGAGGGCCAGGAAGAATTGTGCGAAGCCCCGCACCACCCGCAAAAACCAGAATGGGGCAAGCGCAGCCTGCCGTTTTCGCGCGAGTTGTGGATAGAGCGCGAGGACTACATGGAGGTGCCCGCCAAGGGCTACTTCCGCCTTTTCCCCGGCAACCGCGTGCGCCTGCGCTACGGCTTTGTCATCGAGTGCATCGGCCATGACAAGGCGACCGACACCCTACGCTGCACTTATCACGCCGACTCCAAGTCGGGCACACCCGGCTCGGACACCTACAAGGTCAAGGGCAACATCCACTGGCTGAGCGCACGGCACTCGCATGGGGCCGAAGTGCGCCTTTACGACCGCCAGTTCAGCGCGGCGCACCCGGGCGCCGGCGAGCGTGACTTCCTGCTCGACCTCAATCCTGACTCGCGCAGGGTCATCAGCGCGCAACTCGAACCGGCGCTGAAGAACGCCGCCGCGGGTGAACGTTTCCAGTTTGAGCGCCACGGCTATTTTGTCGCCGACCTGCGTGAACCGGCCAAGTTCAACCGCACGGTCACCCTGAAAGACGCCTGGCAGAAGTAACAGGTAACAGGTAACAGGTAACAGTAGGCTGGAAAGCCCCTTGCAGGGCGCGCTTCGGCCGGTAGGCCAAAGCCGTTCGACGGGCGCCGAGAATTCTCGGCGAAACCCCGTCTCACCGCCGGACGGGGCTTTCCAGCCGGCGGCCGGGCCAACGCCAGCCGCGGAGGGCCGCCTGCTGCGGCGCTGGCGCGGCGCTCCAAGTGCGCTGCCGCAAGCGTCGGCCGCACGCCCGGGGATTGCGCCGGCCGCACAAGACATAGACCAATGTCTATGCCTTGCCCCGCCGGCTTCAGTGTATTCTCCATGCCAACCGCATGAACATGACCTCGTGAATATTCTCCTTGTCGATGACCATGTCCTGTTCCGGGCGGGCATGCGCCATCTGCTGCGGCAGTTAAACGACACGCTTGAGCTAGACGAAGCAAGCAATCATGCCGAGGCGCTCAGCCGGCTGGCGGTAAAAAACTACGACCTTGTGCTGCTTGACCTGGGCCTGCCCGACATTGGCGGCCTGGCCGCGCTCGACAGCCTGCGCCTCGCCGCCACGAATTCGCCCATTGTGGTTATTTCGGCGGACGAGGATGCGCCTCTGGTGCACGCCGCAATCGAACATGGCGCGATGGGCTTCATACCCAAGTCTTCGACCCCGGAATTGCTGATCCACGCCCTCGGCCTGGTGCTGGCACGCGGCATCTACCTGCCACAGGCGCTGCTCGACAAGCCGCCCGCGGGGAAAACCTCAACCCAGCCGCACGACGAAACGCCGCCCTCGCCCCTCGCCGGTTTGACCTCGCGGCAAATGGAGGTACTGCGCGGCATCATCTCGGGCAAGTCAAACAAGGCCATTGCGCAAGAGTTGAACCTGTCCGATGCCACCGTCAAGGCGCACCTGACGCTGACCTTCCGCTCGCTCGGCGTGAGCAGCCGCACCGAGGCGATCTACGCCGCAGCCAAACTGGGGCTGCGGCTCGCTTGACCTTCAGTTTCAAGCGCGCATGGCCCGCTTGGATGGTGCTGTTCACCGCGGTGCTGGCGACCCTGCTCACCGCGTACGCGGTCAAGCGGGAGGTTGACCAGAACGCACTGCGCGCGTTTGTGGCGGACACGGCGGCCACGAGCTATGCGACGGTGTGGGCGGTGCTGGCCGGGGGCATGGCGCTCAGCGGCCTGGTCTTTGCACTGCTGCTGTCGCTGCGCAACACCAGTGCCCGCGCCGAGCGGATTGCCGGTGAGCTTACCCGCGAGGCCAGGGCTGGCGAACATTTGCTGCGCGAAAGCGAACATCCCGGGAAGTTCGCCGTGCGAAGCTCTGGCGACATCATCTGGGACAAGAACCTCATACAAAACACCACCTTCAGGTCGGCCGGCTGGAAGCAGTTGCTCGGCTATGCCCAAAATGAAATTGACGAAGGCCCCGGCAGCTGGACAAGACACATCCCGCCGGAGGATCGCCCGCACATTAACGCCGCCCTGTACGCCTTTCTTGAAGGCAAGGCCGATTACGCCGTTGAATACCGCATCGTGTGCAAGGACGGCAGCCACAAGTGGATATTCACTCATGGCGTGGTGGTGGCGTGGCAGGCCGATGGCCGGCCTGCGCGCGTCGTCGGCACCCATTCCGATATCACCGGCCGCAAGCAGGCGGAACACAACCTGCGCCTGGCGCGCATCAGCATTGACGCCGCCTACGATGCCTTGTTCTGGGTAACGGCGGATACCCGTATTGTCGATGTCAATGAGGCGGCATGCCGCCTCTACGGCTACACCCGCGCGGAACTCCTGCAACTCAAGATAAGCGATGTCAACCCTGAGAGTCATCGGCGGCAGGGCGCTTGGTCGGAGCGCTTCGCCGAAATAGGACGCCGCGGTTCAATGATATTTGAATCCACCCACCGCACCAAGGACGGCAGGCGGATCGAGGTGGAGGTCAGCGCCAACCGCGTTCAGCTTGACGGCCAGGATTTCAACTGCGCTTTTGTGCGCGACATCACGGCGCGAAAACAGTCCGAGACCGCGCTGCAGGCCGCCATCGCAAGCGCCGAGAAAGCCAACCGGGCCAAGTCAAGTTTCCTCGCGGCGGCCAGCCACGACCTGCGCCAGCCGCTCGCGGCACTGTCGCTGTATGTCGGCACCCTGAAAAACCAGCGCCCGCCGGGCAATGACGGAGTGCTGGAAAACATCAGCGAATGCGTCAACAGCTTGAACGAACTGCTGGCCGACTTGCTCGATGTAAGCAAACTCGAAGCCGGGGTCGTCACGCCCTCCCCGACGGAATTTTCCATCGATGATTTTCTGGCCAGGCTGGTCTCAATCCATGCCGCCGAAGCCGCGCTCAAAGGCCTGCGCCTGCGCCACTCGGGCATGGGCGTGCGCACCGACGCCCAGATATTGCAGCGTATCGTCGGCAACCTGCTCAGCAACGCCATTCGCTACACGCAAACAGGCGGCGTGCTGGTCGCGTGCCGGCGCCATCAGGGCAAGCACTGGGTGGAGATCTGGGATACCGGCAGCGGCATCGCCGCAGGCGACACCGGAATCATTTTTGAAGAGTTCAGGCAGCTTGGCGACGGCGCACGCAATCGCGGCAGCGGCCTGGGCCTGGCCATCGTCGCAAAGTCGGCCGCCCTGATGGGATTGCAGATCCGCGTTTGTTCGCGCCCCGGCCGCGGCTCCATGTTTGCCATAGAAGTTCCCGTGGGACGGGCACCCGAAGCCGTGGCGCCGCAGCCGGCCCGACACGCGGCCAGGTCGCTGATCATCGGGCTGGTCGAGGACCACTCACAGGTTCGCAATGCCCTCACACTGGCACTGGAGACCTCCGGCCATGTGGTGTTCCCGGCGGGCAACGGTGCCGAACTGCTCGCCGGCCTTGGCGAGCAGGCGCCGGACCTCGTCATCGCCGACCACCGCCTTGCCGGCTCGGAAACGGGCTTTGAGGCCATCGCCGCGGTGCGTGCGGTGTTTGGCACCGGCCTGCCGGCCATTGTCATAACCGGCGACACCGAGCCGGCCCTGATACGCGACATGGCAGGGCGGGACATTGCCGTGTACTACAAGCCGCTGCAACTTGATGCGCTGGAAGATACCCTCTGCAAGGCAACCGGCAGAACGCCCGCACCACCGGCTTAACGGCGCGGCGCGTGCACGGCGTTTTCAATGCACCGCCGCAAGGCGCGAAAGCGCTCGATGCGGTCGTCGCCGAACAACGGATCGCGGCCGGTTGGCACCGCCGCGGCCACCGCGGCCCAGTCCTCTGGCGTCAGCAACTTCGCCGCCGCCGGAAGGATGTCCCGCTCCTCCTCGTTGAGGTGGTGGCGGTAATAGACCAGGTACATCGAGGCGCATGCCTCCACCTCGGCGCGCCCGACCAGGCTGTCGGCGACGCAGCCCTCGAGCAGCGTCTTGAACTGCTTGCCCACCCAGGCAATGATGCTGTGCTCGTGCGTGAGGCGGTCGACCTGTGCCTTGAACTTGGCCTCATGCAGCACCAGGCGGGAAAAGGCGACGTCCTCGCGCGGATGGTGGTACACGTCGGGAAAATTCTGCAGGTAATCGCAGATATCGAGCATCAACGCATAGTCCGGATGCTCGTCCTGGTGAAAAGCCTGCAACTGCTGTTCCAGCACATTGAGCAGCCGCGCAAAATTGACATGCTCGGCGTGCCAGTGGGCGGTCGGGGTGGTCATGGTGCGCGCTCCGCAAAGTTGTTCTGGGTAACGCGTCCAGTGTGTACGCCGTGAAAGCGGGCGGTTTGACACAGATCAAACAGAGCCCGCCCGGACGCGGATCGGCGGCGCATGCAGGCGGGACGAACCGCGGAGGCGGATCACGAAATACCGCAGACCCGGGAAGGTAATCACCCGCAAACGCCCAAGGCACGCGGGTTTCCGGGTGATTGCCGCCGGGCCGGGGCGGCCGGCGCGGCCGCCGCTTCTGCACATAAAAGCAGCAATTCCCCGGCTGTGGCACCATACGCACCCCGGAGCCGCCGCGGGGGCTGTACAGGACGTTGATAAACCGCCATCGGGGCGCCTCCCCGGGGGCAAACATGAGGAGTATCTCAGTTGCAGGAAATCATGAAATTTCTCAAAAGCAGCGGTGAGAAGCTGGATGCGGAAATTGCCGCAGGTACCGGGCTCTCGCTGGCAAATGTGCGCGCACGCATGGCGGAGCTCTCGGCCCGCGGTGAAGTCATCATGTGCCACTCCATACGCTATGACAACGGCAAGAAAGTCGAAGGCATGCTGTGCCGTGTCGCCGGCTACATTCCGCCGGTAGGTCCCGGCCGCAAATCCAAGGCGCAGCCGGTCTCCAACTAGCGCCCGGCATTGGACAAAAAAGACAGGCCCGGCCTGTCTTTTTTTTTGCCGCCGCGGCTGCCGCCACCAAAGCCCCCGGCGTGACGGTCAAAAAACCGCGACAATCCCGCACCGTCCGCCACCGCCGCATCCGAAAGCACCACGTGTCCACCGCCGCATCCCCGCAATCCTTCGCCGCCCTGCGCATTCCGGGCTACCCCGCCTATTTTTTTTACGGCGCGCTGGCGATGATGGCCGACAGCATCGAGCATGTGATCAGTTACTGGATCATTTACGAGAAATTCCGCTCGCCCGCCCTGGGCGGCTTCGCCATCCTCGCCCACTGGCTGCCCTTCCTGTTCTTTTCGGTCTGGTCTGGCGCCCTCGCCGACCGCTACGACCCGCGCCGCCTCATCCAGTTCGGCATGCTGTGCTTCATGGCCGCCTCGCTCGGCTGGGGCTATTTTTTCATCACCGACACGCTCGAAATGTGGCACGCCATGGTGTTGCTGGTGCTGCACGGCTTTGCCGGGGTGTTCTGGCATCCGGCGGCGCAGCTGCTCATTCACGACATTGTCGGCCCGGCGCAACTGCAAAGTGCGGTGCGCCTCAACGCCACCGCGCGCTACCTCGGCCTGCTGTGCGGCCCGGCGGTAGGCGGCGCGATCCTGCTCGTGCTCGGACCCGCCTACGGCATCCTGTTCAACGCGCTGATCTACCTGCCGATGATTATCTGGCTGTGGAAGGCGCCCTACGGACCGCGCTTTCGCAAGCACCAGGCGCCGGCGCATCCGGCGGTGCGCGGTTTCTCCGACATTCTTGCGACATTGCGCGAAATCGCCGGCCACCCGGTGATCCTGCCGATGATCCTGCTCGCCGGCCTCGCCTCGCTGTTTGTCGGCAACGGCTACCAGCCGCAAATGCCCGAGTTCGCCCACGACCTGGGGCACAAGGACGCCGATTTCTCCTACACCATGCTGCTCGCAGCCGACGCCGCCGGTGCGCTCACCGCCGGCCTGCTGCTCGAGAGCCGCAGCCTGCTGCCGGCGCGCGCGCGCACCGCCTGCATCCTCGCCATGCTCTGGTGCTGCGCCATCGGCGGCTTTGCGCTGGTCAAGAGCTACCCGATCGCCCTGCTGCTGCTGTTTGCCGTGGGCTTTCTCGAATTGTCGTTCAACGCCATGGCGCAAACCCTGGTCCAGCTGCACGCCCCGGCCCACCTGCGCGGCCGCATTATCGGGCTGTACATACTGTCCAGCCTCGGCATGCGCGCCTTCAGCGGCGTCACCATCGGCATCGCCGGCGGCTTTATCGGCATCCACTGGTCGCTGGCGCTGTCGGCGATGGTATTGTTTACAATCATCGCCGTGCTGCTCTCGTTCACCATAAAAAGGGCCGCGACCACGGCTTGACGTGCGCCCCGGCCCGGCGCCGCAATAAAGGAGAAAACAAATGCTCACCGGCGACATGCTGCGCCGTTCGGCCGCACGCTTTCCCGGCAAGCCGGCGATCATTCGCGACGACGTCCGACTCAGTTACGCGCAACTCAACGCCGATGCCAACCGCTTCGCACACGCGCTGCTTGCGCTGGGCCTGGCGAGGGGCGCCAAGGTCGCGATGATTTCGCGCAACCTGCCCGAATACGGCGTGGTGTTTTTCGGTGCCGCCAAGTCCGGACTGGTGCTGGTCAACGTATCGGTGCTGTACGCGCCCGACGAACTCGAATACGTGCTCAACAAGTCGGACAGCCAGGCACTGGTATTCGACGCCGCCTTTGCCGACAAGGTGGCCGCGGTGCGCGGCCGCTGCCCGAAAGTAAAAACCCTCGTGTCCATAGGCGAAGCACCCGCCGTAGCCGGTGCGATGCCCTTGGCCGCGTTCATCTCCGGGCGGTCGACCGAGGAACCGGTGGTGACGATGGAAGAAACCGACGCCTTTTGCATGACTTACACCGGCGGCACCACCGGCCGCCCCAAGGGCGTGCTGTGCAGCCACCGAGCGCGCACCCTCACCGCGCACACCGTGGCCGTCGAAGAGGCCCTGGACGAGCGCGACGTGGTGGCCATTGTCACGCCGCTGTTTCACGTTGCGGCACTGAACATCATGTTACAGCCGGCCATCCTGGTGGGCGCGACCTGCACGCTGGTCACGCCCTGGTCGGCCGACAAGTTCATCGAGACGGCGGCGCGCGACGGCGTGACCGCAGCCTTCATGGTGCCGACCCAGGCCAACATGCTGGTATCGAGCGCGGCTTTTGACACGGCGAAACTCGCCACCTGGCGCAAGCTGTCATTCGCCGGCGCACCCATGCCAGACTGGGTGCAGGTCGAACTGAAAAAGCGCCTGCCCAAGCTGCGGTTGACGCAGATTTACGGCCAGTCCGAAATGGGCGTGCTCACTTCGCTGCGCGACTGGTACCTGCCGGCCAAGCTCGGCTCGGTCGGTCGGCAGGCCTATAACGTCGAGGTGGCGCTGTTCACACCCGATGGCAAGCCGGTGGGCCCGGGCGAACTGGGCGAGATCGGCAGCCGCGGTGACAATCTCATGCTCGAGTACTACGGCGAAGCGGAGCAGACCGCGGCTTTTTTCAAGCACGGCAATGGCTGGGGCCTGACCGGCGACGTCGGCATCATGGACAAGGACGGCTTCATCACCCTCGTCGACCGCGCCAAGGACATGCTCATTTCCGGCGGCGAAAACGTCTACCCGAAGGAAATCGAGGATGTGCTTTTCCAGCTCGAAGCGGTGTCAGAATGCGCCGTATTCGGCGTGCCCGATGCCAAGTTCGGCGAACTGCCGGCCGCCTATATTTCGCTCAAGGCCGGCACGACGCTGACCGAAGCCGAGGTGGTCGAACACTGCCGCACCCGTCTGGCCGAATTCAAGCGCCCGCGCACGGTGAAATTCGTGACCGATTTTCCAAAGACACCGATTGGCAAGATACAGAAAAACGTTCTCAAAGAACCCTACTGGAAAAACAAGGAAAAACGCATATGAATCCCGCCCCCTACGAAAAATATTCCAGCCTCACCCTCAAGCGCCACCCCGAGGGCATACTCGAGATCATCATGGGCGCGCCGGGCAAGCTCTCCACCGCGGATCACGCCATGCACGGCGAGCTTGCCGCGATCTGGCGCGACATCGACACCGACCCTGCGGTGCGCGTCGCCATAATCCGCGGCGAGGGCAAGGGCTTTTCCGCCGGCGGCGACCTGCAGCTGGTGGAGGACATGGCCAATGACTTCAATGTGCGCGCGCGCGTCTGGCGCGAGGCACGCGACCTGGTCTACAACGTCATCAACTGCTCCAAGCCGATTGTTTCGGCGATGCACGGCCCGGCCGTGGGGGCGGGCCTTGTCGCCGGACTGCTCGCCGATATTTCCATCGCCACAAAAACCGCGCGCATCATCGACGGCCACACCCGCCTCGGCGTGGCGGCGGGCGACCATGCCGCCATCGTCTGGCCGCTGTTGTGCGGCATGGCCAAGGCGAAGTATTACCTGCTGTTGTGCGAGCAGGTGAGCGGCGAGGAAGCCGAGCGCATCGGCCTGGTGTCGCTTGCGGTCGACGAGGCCGACCTCATCCCCAGGGCCTTCGAAGTGGCGAACAAACTCGCCAGGGGTTCGCAAAGCGCCATACGCTGGACCAAACAGAGCCTGAACAACTGGCTGCGTCTCGCTGGCCCCACCTTCGATACCTCGCTCGCGCTCGAGTTCATGGGTTTTTCCGGGCCGGACGTGAAGGAAGGCGTCGCCTCGCTGCGCGAGCGGCGCGCACCGAAGTTCGACCCGAACTGCCCGTTCTAGTCCCGACAACTGCAATCGCAAAAGGGGGAACCCGCATGGACCTCGGCATTTCCGGACAGACGGCGCTGGTACTGGGTGGAACGCAAGGGCTTGGCCTCGCCTGCGCCAGGTCGCTGGCCGAGGCCGGCGTAAAACTGCTCGTCAACGGCCGCTCGGCCGCGGCCTGGGAAGCGGCGCGCGGCAGCCTGCCCGGCGCCACCTTCGTCCAAGGCGACCTTGGGAAAGCGGAAGACAGGCTGCACATCATCGACAGTGCGCACTCCCCCGGTCCGGTTTCCATCCTCGTCACCAACGCCGGCGGCCCGCCCACCGGCCGCTTCGAGGAACTCAGCTCGGAGCAATGGCGCGCCGCGTTCGAAACCAATTTTCTCGGCATACTCGAAATCACCCGCGCCCTGTTGCCGGGAATGCGCGAGCGCGGCTTTGGCCGCATCATCAACGTCACCTCCTTTGTGGTGAAAGAGCTCTACCCGAACATGTCGCTGTCGAATTCCTTTCGCGTCGGCCTCACCGGCGCGATGGGCTCGATCGCGCGCGAGTGCGCGCGCGACGGCGTCACCATCAACGGCATCCTGCCCGGCCTGATGGACACCGGCGCGCTGCAACGGGTGTTCCGCGATCGCGCCAAGCGTACCGGCGAAACCGAAGCCGATATCCGCCAGAGCATGGCGCAAAGCGTGCCGATGCAACGCCTTGGCACGGCCGCGGACTTCGGCCCGCTCTGCGCTTTTCTCGCTTCGCGCCACGCCGGATACATCACCGGCCAGAACATCTGCATCGACGGCGGACTGACAAAAAGCGTGATCTGATATATACCGTAACCAAAGTACCACTGACCAAGGATCCGGCCATGATTATCGAAACACAGCAAGACGTCACCACGGCGGTGCTCGCCGAAATGCACCGCACGCCTGATCCGCGCACCAAGCAAATCCTCGAATCACTGGTGCGCCACCTGCACGGCTTTGTACGCGACGTAAAATTGACCGAGCGCGAGTTCGACCAGGCGGTGGCCATCATCAATGCCATCGGGCAAAAAACCTCGGCCAGCCACAACGAGGCGGTGCTGATCGCCGGGGCGCTGGGCGTCTCCAACCTGGTCTGCCTGCTGAACAACGGTGCCAACGGTACGCGCGAGACCCAGGCCAACAACCTCGGGCCGTTCTGGCGCGAGAATTCGCCGCGCACGCCCAATGGCGGCACGCTGCTGCGCTCGCCCACGCCGGGACCGGCGCTGTTTTTCAAGGGTTGGGTGCGTGACGCCGCGGGCAAGCCGGTCGCCGGCGCCGATGTCGATGTCTGGCATTCGTCCACCGTCGGCCTTTATGAAAACCAGGACACCACCCAGGCCGAGATGAACCTGCGCGGCAAGTTCACCACCGATGCCAATGGTGAATTCAGCTTCCGCAGCGTCAAGCCGGCCGGCTACCCGGTGCCCATCACCGGACCCAACGGCGTGTTGCTGGGCGCGCAAAAGCGCCACAACATGCGTCCCGCACACCTGCATTTCCTCATCGACAAGGCCGGTTTCAAGACCATCGCCTCGCAGGTCTACAGTAACGACGACCCCTACCTCGAGACCGACAGCCAGTTCGGCGTCACCCGCGCGCTGATCGGCCATTACAAGCTGCACGAAAACGAGGCCGCACCCGCCGCCGATGTGACCGGCCCCTGGTATTCGCTCGAGCACACTTTTGTCATCGAACCGGGCGAGCGCCGCCTGCCGCGCGCACCCATCACCGCCAAGACAACGGCGTAAGCCCGCCTTACCATGGCGCGCATCCCGCTGTTTCCGAACGACCAGATGAGCGCGGCGCAACGCCTCGCCTACGACAAGGCCTCTGGCGGCCCCAACGGCCCGATACGCGGGCCGACGCGCGCCATCCTGCACAATCCCGACCTCGCGGACAAATGGCGCGCCATGGGTGACCTGCTGCGCAACGGCACCTCGCTGCCCCTCGCCCTGTCGGAACTGGCCATCCTTGTCACCGCACGCCACTGGACGGCGCAATTTGTCTGGCACACCCACGTCGCCCCGGCGTTAAAAGGCGGGCTGGCACAGTCGCTCATCGACGCCATCCGCGACAACCGCATCCCGGTGTTTGCGAATGAACAGGAAGCCGCGGTCTATGCCTACTGCACCGAACTGCACGAGCACCATGGTGTCAGCGCGACCACCTATGCGACCGCGCTGGCGCTGCTGGGCGCAGCCGGTGTTGTTGAACTGACCGCGATCGCCGGCTACTACGCCATGGTGGCGATGACGGTGAACGCGCACGACATCCTGCCCGAGGCGGCCCTGCCGCTGGGCCCGCGTCAGCCGCGGGCTTAGGCGCCGGCGTGACAGTCGTCCGCGGCACCGCGCAGGACATCGAATCGGCCTACGCCTGGCGCCGCCTCGCCGTCGCACTGGCCGTGATGACCCTCGGCGGCTCGGGCATGTACAGCGTGGCGGTGGTGCTCCCGGCGGTGCAGGCGGAATTTGCCGTGGCGCGCGGCGACGCCTCGCTGCCCTATACCCTGACCATGATCGGCTTTGGCGTTGGCGGTGTGCTGATGGGCCGGCTTACCGACCGCTTCGGCGTGATGGTGACCCTGCTGGTCGGTGCGGTGGGCATTGCCGCCGGCTTTATCGCCGCAGGTTCCGCCACATCGCTGCTGCAGTTCAGCCTGGCATCGGGCCTGTTGATCGGCCTCTTGGGCACCTCGGCGACGTTCGCACCGCTGGTGGCCGACACCTCGCTGTGGTTCACCCGCCGACGCGGCATCGCCGTGGCCATTTGCATCAGCGGCAACTATCTTGCCGGGGCGTTGTGGCCGCCGCTGATGCAGCACTTTGTGCAAAGCGTCGGCTGGCGCCAGACTTATATCGGTGTCGGCGTCATCTGTTTTGTCGCCATGTTGCCGCTGGCGCTGCTGCTGGCAAAGCGCCCGCCCCACCCGCTTGCCTCAAACGCCGGCGCCCGGCGCGCCGCTGTCGGCGCGGTACCGCACACCGACAGGCCGCTCGGCATGTCGCCCAATGCGTTGCTCACACTGCTGTCGGTGGCCGGCGTCGCCTGCTGCGTCGCCATGGCCATGCCGCAGGTGCATATCGTCGCCTATTGCGGCGACCTGGGCTTCGGCGCGGCGCGCGGCGCCGAAATGCTCTCACTGATGCTCGCCTGCGGCATTGTCAGCCGAATCCTCTCGGGCTGGATCTCCGACCATATCGGCGGCCTGCGCACACTGCTGCTCGGATCGGTGCTGCAAGGCATCGCATTGCTGCTGTTCCTGCCTTTTGACGGGCTGGTGTCGCTGTACATCGTGTCGGCCTTGTTCGGCCTGTTCCAGGGCGGCATCGTTCCGGCCTACACCCTGATCGTGCGCGAGTACTTCACCCCGGCCGAGGCCGGCGCCCGCGTCGGCACGGTGTTGATGGCGACCCTGTTCGGCATGGCACTGGGCGGCTGGCTGTCGGGGGCGATATTCGACTGGACCGGTTCCTACAAGGCGGCGTTCTACAACGGCCTTGCCTGGAACGGCCTGAATATATTCATCACGGTCATGCTGCTGCGGCGGGCAAAAAAAATGCTGCCTGCGGCGGTCTGATACGCCCTTGCGGCAGAACCGGCACCCGGGGGCGCTAGCGGCTACCATGGGCGCATGAACCACCCCGCCTGTCCCAAGTGCGGCCATGCGCCGCTGCCCGCGAATCAAGCGGCGCCGGCAGCCTGCCCCGCCTGCGGCCTGGTGCTGGCCAAGTACGGCATGGCGCCGCCGCGCCGCGCGCAGACCGATGGCGGTGCCGCATCAGAGGGCACTGACGACAAAGCCACGCCACGGGACGGCGGGCTTGCCGCTTGGTTGTTCCATGTTCCCGACGAAGTGTCGCGCACCAACTGGATGGGACGCATCGCCGCGCTGGCGGTGTTCTGTCTGTGGACCCTGTTGATCTGGCGCGACACCGACATTGCCGACGGCGAAATCGGCAGCAACTTCCTGCACATGATCCTGCTGCCATTTCATGAAGCCGGCCACTACGCCATTTTTCGCTGGTTCGGCCAGTTCATCATGATCCTCGGCGGCACCCTGGGGCAGCACCTGCTGCCCATCGTGCTGGGCGTCGCGCTGCTGGTAAAACGCCGCGACCCGTTTGGCGCGGCGCTGTTTTTCTGGCTGCTCGGCTTTTCGGTCATCGACATGGGCGTCTACATGTACGACGCCTACGACCCGAAAATCGGCCTGCTGGGCGGCGGCACCGGCGCCGAAAGCGACGGCCACGACTGGCAGAATATTTTCGGCGATCTCAAGCTGCTGAAAAAAGCGCGCGGCATCGGCCTGTTTTTCGGCTGGGTCGGCAAGGCGATGATGCTGGCTGCCCTCGCCTGGGCGGCGTGGATCATCTGGCTGCAAAAGGCGCGGCTCAGCGACTCGCCGCTGGCCGAGGGAGACAAGGCGGATCAGGGCTAGTTCAAGCGCCGCAATCAAAGCCAAAAAAATCAGCCATAGGCTGTAAACCCGCGCCAGTCATGGCTTTCCAGCCTATCCCCTATGAAAAATAGTTGCGGAAACACTGAGTAAATCCGTCATTCCCGCGAAAGCGGGAATCCATCTTGACGTAAAACGTGAATTCAATGAGTCAAAATGGGTTCCCGCTTTCGCGGGAAAGACGAACTACGGACTTGTGCGGCGTCGCCTCAGCGCTCGAGACGTTCCAGCACGCCTTGCAGGGCACAGATCACCGCCTGGCGGCGGACGCTGTCGCGATCACCGCTGAAATTACGCGTCACGGTAAGCACTTCGCCGCCCGCGCCGGCCCAGCCGAAACAGACCATGCCAACCGGCTTTTCCGCGCTGCCCCCGCCCGGCCCGGCAACCCCGGTAATGGACAAGGCCAGCTGCGCCTTGCTGTGGGCCAGTGCGCCGGCGGCCATTTCCCCCGCCGTCTGCTCGCTCACCGCGCCGTGCGCCGCAAGCGTGGCGGCAGTCACGCCGAGCATCTCCATCTTCGCAGCATTGGAATACGTGACAAAGCCACGCTCGAACCATTCCGAACTGCCGGCGATGGCGGTGACCTCCTGCGCCACCCAGCCGCCGGTGCACGATTCGGCGGTGGCCAGTAACAGGCCGCGCGCCTTCAGCCGCGCGCCGACGATGGTGGCCAGGGTAGCCAAGGTGCTAAGCGTATCGTGGGTCATGGGTCATAGGTCATGGGTCATAGGCCAAAAAGCGGGAGCGCCTGCTTGACGACGGCCAGCAGCAGCACGGTGTAGCCGGCGGCGAGGATGTCGTCGAACATGACGCCCAGTCCGCCTTTCATGCTACGGTCAAAGTGGCGGATCGGCGGTGGCTTGACCACGTCAAAAAAGCGGAAGGCGAAAAACGCCAGCGCCTGCCAGAACCAGCCTTCTGGTGTGAGCATCAGCACCAGCAGGAAGGCGACGACCTCGTCCCAGCACATGCCGTTGTGATCGGACACGCCAAGATGCCGGCCGGTCAGCTCGCAGGCCCACACGCCAAGCGCAAACAACACGACAATGGCGCCGAACAGCCATGCCGGCGGCAACTGCGCCGCAAGCAGCCAATAAATCGGAAAGCCGAGCAGCGTGCCGAAGGTGCCGGCGGCCGGCAACACGCCTGCGCCAAAACCCAGGGCGACAAAGTGCGCCGGGTGGGCGAACACAAAGCGCGGCGTGACGCGCACGATGCCGCGTCCCTTTAGCTCGATCATGGTTGGTTCACCGCTTGCTCACGGTTTGTTCACGCCTGGGCATCAGGCGAAATGGTCAAAACCCTTGCGCGCCACGCTAATCGGGTTGCCGCCGCCGTCGCGCAGCGTCAGTCGTCCGGCATCAGCGGCAGAGGCCGCCACCACCACGCCGATGCGCGTCAGGCGCAGGTCAAGGTCGTGGCCAATCGACTCGATTTCGTTGCGATGAAACGGCTGTGCGGTAAAGGCAAGTTCGTAATCGTCGCCGCCAGCGAGCAGGCAATCGGCGGCAAGCGCCGCATCGCTGCACATGGACATCGCCGCCGAGCGCGGCAGGGCGTCGAAGCGCACTTCAGCGGCGACGCCGGACTCCTCGAGGATATGGCCGATGTCGGCGAGCAGGCCGTCGGAGATATCAATGGCACTGCGCGCAATACCGCGCAGCCGGCCGCCCAGTTCAACGCGCGGCTCGGGCGTGTGCAGGCGCCCGAGGCAGGAATCGAGCTGGTCGCCGGTGAGGCTGCTTGTCCCGGCAAGATGCGCCAGGCCCAGCGCCGCATCGCCGGTCGATTCGGAAATCCAGATATCGTCGCCGGCGTGCGCGCCGTCGCGCCGCAGCGCGAGGCCGGGCGGCAACTCGCCCATGATGGTGATGCTGATGCAGCGCGGGCCGCGCGTGGTGTCGCCGCCTATGAGTTCCACGCCGAAGCGTTCCGCCATGCCGAAAAAACCGCGCGCAAACGCCGCCACCCAGACTTCGTCGGCATCGGGCAGGGCCAGTGCCAGCGTCGCCCAGCGCGGGTCGGCGCCCATCGCTGCGAGGTCGGAGAGATTGACCGCGAGTGACTTGGCGCCGAGCTTTTCCGGGTCCGCACCGGGCATGAAATGCCGCCCCTCCACCAGCATGTCGGTGGACACCGCCAGCAGCATGCCCGGGCGCGGCGGCAGCAGTGCGCAATCGTCCCCCACCCCGAGCACGGCGGAGCGCGCCGGGCGGGTGAAATAGCGGCGGATCAGGTCAAATTCGTTGGCCATGGCAGCAGGCGGACGGGCTCCGTGGTTGCGGATCAGGCTTTGACTTTAGCCTTTTGCACTTCTTCGGCGCGCAGCAGCGGCGTCAGCTTGTCGAGGACACCGTTCACATACTTGTGGCCGTCGGTGCCGCCGAAGGACTTGGCCAGTTCAACCGCTTCGTTGATGATGACGCGGTAAGGCACGGCGGGGCAATGCGCCAGCTCATAGGCACCGAGCAACAGCACGCCACGCTCGACCGGCGAGAGTTCGGCCAGCGGACGGTCGAGCAAGGGCGTGAGCGCTGCGCAGAGCGCATCCGATTCGGCGATGGCCCCGAGAAAAATTTGCGTGAACAACTTGTCGTCGGCCTGGCCGAAATCGCGCGCATCGCGCAGCTGCGAGGCGATGCCGGCCGCCTCGCCGCCGGCGACAAACCACTGGTAAAGGCCTTGCAGCGCGAACTCGCGCGCGCGATGGCGGATCGATTTCATTTGCCCAGCCGCTCGATCCGGCGCAGCAAGCCCGCCATTTCGACCGCCGCCTCGGCGCAGTCGCGCCCCTTTTGCGCGGTGCGCGCGTGGGCCTGCTCGTCGGTCTCGGTGGTGAGAATGCCGTTGGCGATGGGCAGGCCGGTATCGAGCTGGACCTGGGTGATGCCGGCGGCCGACTCGTTGGAGACCAGTTCGAAATGGTAGGTCTCGCCGCGGATCACCGCTCCGAGTGCAATCAGCGCGTCAAAGCGGCCGCTTGCCGCGAGCCCTTGCAGCGCCAGCGGCGCCTCGAGCGCGCCGGGCACGCTGGCGAGGGTGATGTCCTTGTCGCTGACGCCCAGATCGGCAAGCCGCGCGCGGCAGGCACCGAGCAGCGCCATGCCCACCGGCTCGTTAAAACGGCAGCGCACGATGCCGATGCGCAGGCCGCTGCCATCCAGATTGATGGCGAGATCGGTGACTGCGCTCATTTGTGATCCTTCGCCGCGGGCTGTTCATAACCGGCCACTTCCAGCGACCAGCCGGCCATGCTGGGCATTTTGCGCGGGCTGGCGAGGAGCTTCATCTTGCCGACCTTGAGGTCGCGCAGTATTTGCGCGCCGATGCCGTAGGTGAGCAAGTCCATTTTCAGCGGCGCCGGCTTGCCCGGCGTGGACACGCGTTCGATCAGCTGGCCGGGCGATTCGGAACAATTGAGCAACACCATCACGCCGCGGCCCTCGGCGGCGATGCGCGCCAGCGCGTCCTGCACCGACCAGGAATGGGTACCGCCGCCGGTATCGAGCAAATCAACCAGCGACAGCGGTTCGTGCACGCGCACCAGTGTTTCGAGCCCGGGATCGATTTCGCCGCGGACCAGCGCCAGGTGCGGCGCGCCCGAGGGCGAGCCCGGTCCTGAGAGTTTTTCAAGATACGCCACCAAGCGGAAGGGGCCGTGCGCGGTCTGGATGGTGCGCTCGGTGACACGACGCACCAGGCTCTCGTTCTGGCTGCGAAAGTGAATGAGGTCGGCGATGGTGCCGATCTTGATGCCGTGCAGCTTGCCGAATTCGATCAGGTCGGGCAAGCGCGCCATGGTGCCGTCTTCCTTCAACACCTCGCAAATCACCGCCGTGGGCGAAAGACCGGCCAGCCCGGCGAGGTCACAGCCGGCCTCCGTATGGCCGGCGCGCACCAGCACGCCGCCGGCCTCGGCCATGAGCGGAAAAATATGTCCCGGCTGCACCACGTCTTCGGGTTTGGCATCGGCGGCGACCGCCGCCTGTATGGTGCGCGCGCGGTCCTGCGCCGAAATGCCGGTGGTGACACCGTACGCCGCCTCGATGGAGACGGTGAAGTTGGTGCCCATGGCCGCGCGGTTGTCGCGCACCATCAGCGGCAGCTTGAGCTGGCGGCAGCGCGCCTCGGTCAGCGTCAGGCACACGAGGCCGCGGCCGTACCTGGCCATGAAATTGACGGCTTCGGCGGTGACAAAGTCGGCCGCCATGAGCAAATCGCCCTCGTTCTCGCGGTCTTCTTCGTCAACAAGAATGACCATGCGGCCGGCCTTGAGTTCGGCGATGATTTCCTGGGTCGAGCTGATAGTCATGGTCTGGCCTGGATTTGCAGCGGGGAGGGGCGAATTTTACGGCCTTTCGGCGCTGTGCGCTCTGGGCAGCCGACCGCCGCGGTCACACCTTTACGCTGAGGAGGCGCAACATCAAGGTCATGAGATGCATCGGCGAAAACCGCGGGCACAGACCACGGTTTCCGTCCGGACTCAATCCGCCGGGGATGCGAAACCCAGTTCCCGCCCCAGCCGCGTGACCACTTTTCTGCACACCGCATCGGATACCCTGCCCAGCCTGGTCGCATCGGAAGCCTCGATGGTCGCGATCTTGACGGTGCGAATCAACGATGGCACGGGAAGGCCGGCAACGCCCAGATTGCCCACCGGCACGTCGCCGGGCCAGCCGCGGTTTTCCGCACTGGTGATCATGACAACCCACAGCAATCCGTGCGCGTCCTCGATGCCTCCGGCCGACACCACCAGCGCCGGGCGTGACTGCCGGGTCGGCCGGTCGGTGTAGGGAAACGGCACCTTGATGACGTCGCCCTGCCTAAAGCTTGCCATAGGCCTTGGTATCGGCTTCGGAGTTCCATTCGCCGAAATTGCGGAACGGATCGTCCGTCTTGCCATCCCGGCTCGCCTTGGTGAGGATTACACGCTGCGCGTCGATCTCGTAAATCAACTCGTCACCCGGCCGCAAACGCAGCGCGGCGCGAACCGGTTGTGGAATGGTGGTCTGCGCCTTGGTGGTCAGTTTGCTGGTAATCATGATGTGATGATTCGCGTCCTGTAAGGAAGTTCCTTATGGTAAGGAATTTCCTTGTGGCGCGCAAGCGCAAATGGAAGCCAGGGACCATCGCCAGCACCGCCGCCTCTGAATGGCTCAGGCCGGATTTTTCAGGCTTTCACGCTGTGGAGACGCCTACGGGCTCCAAGGTCAAGGACAAGGTAAAAATCAAAAGCAGTGTGAACGCGGCATTGTGTCGTTTTGCTTTGGCGTTTGACCTCCCCCTTTCGGCGCCGCCGAGGAGCGCAGGCGAAGCGGGGGGCTTCCGGCGCATATGTCTGAGGTCCGCGGCTTTTTGCGGGCCGAGTTTATGCGCCGGCCCGCTTTGCCGAGCACCGGAGGGAACCGCCGCAGGCGGCGGTGACGTGGGGTCGTCTATACAGCGAAACAAGAAAGGTAACTCGCCCGCCGGGGCGAGACCCGGCATGGCAGCTAACGCGACGCTTTCACCCTCACCCCAACCCTCTCCCTCAAGGGAGAGGGAGCGAAACATCCTCGGATTAAATGACGCGATGCCTGGAAATGCCCGTCCAGCGCGGCTTTCCAGCCATCATCCCTACGCCGTCTGTGGCCTCTTCACCCGAAACCACGCCGCATACAGCGCCGGCAAAAACAACAAGGTGAACGCCGTGGCGACGATGAGGCCACCCATGATGGCCACCGCCATCGGCCCGAAAAACGCGCTGCAGGTGAGCGGGATCATCGCCAGCACCGCCGCCGCGGCGCTTGCGTCCGCTTGCAATCCGGCGGCGGTGCCGTGGGGCGTGTTTTCTTTGCTTACTTTCTTTGCACAGCCGCTATCTGGCGGACAAGCGGCGCTTACTGAACTGCTGCCGCCGCACGCAGCGATTCGATCAGGGCGGCATTGCGCATGTAAGCCTTCGCCGTCGCCGGGTTTTCCGCAATCTTGCGCAACTCGTCGAAATTGCGCCGGCGGCTGGCCGGATCGCGCTCTTCCATCATTTTCTTGTTGCGTATGGTCTGCGCCTGGACGTAATCGCTGGCGACCTTGCGCCGCTGGCGGCTGTACAGGTCGAGCACCGAGTCATTCAACTCGCCGCGAATGACTGCCGGCAGCTTCTCGCACAGGTTAATCGCATCATGAATGCCGCCGTTCATGCCCATGCCGCCGATCGGATTGTTGACATGCGCCGAATCGCCAACCAGCAGGGCTCGGCCCTTGCGAAACGTCGCTGCGACACGCTGGCTGACGCTGTAGACGTTGACGTATTCAATCTCATAGCGGCCGGGCTTGGGGAAGAATTTCTGCAGCCTTGCCTCGACCGCGTCC
>CAMAWC010000013.1 GCA_945861875.1 Bordetella parapertussis | reverse complement strand
CGCGCAAGCGCATCGTCGACACGGTTGCGGCAAAACGCTTTGGCACCCCGCGGGAATTCGGCGATGCCTGTGCCTTTTTGTGCAGCGACCAGGCCGGATTTATCTCAGGCCAGAACCTGCAACTCGATGGCGGGTCTTATCCGGGTCTGATCTGACATCAAAAACGGTAGAGCTTCTGCGCATTGGTGACGAACAAGGGCTCGCGCACCGCTTCATTGGGCAGCCAGCTCTCCAACAGATCCACCAGGTCGGTATCGTTGGGCATGAATTTATTCAGTCCCGGGTGCGGCCAGTTGGTACCCCAGACGCAGCGGTCGGGACGGTCGGAGAGCAGGGCCTGCGCCAGCGGCCGCATGTCGGCGTAGTCTTTTGTGCCGTCATCGGACAGGCGGTACCAACTCGATATTTTGGTCCAGCAGTCGTCGCGTTCGGATAACAGGCGGCGGATGACCTTGAATCCGGGCGAATTGATGCCCTCACTGCCGCGCACACGGCCAAGGTGGTCAAACACCAGCGGCACCGGGCAGGCGCGCAGCCGCGGTTCAAGCGCCACCCAGTCACCCGCCCTGGCGATATTGATTTCGATATGCCAGCCATAGGGCGCGATGCGTTTCGCAATCGCCTCGAGATCGCGCGTGGTGGCACCGTTGGGAAACTGGTCCATCAGCCGCGCCGCCCTGAAACCGCCGGCATCCAGTCGCTTGAGGTCGGCTTCGCTGATATCGGCATTGATAGCCGCCACGCCGACAAAGCGGCCGCGATGTTCGGCTAAAAAATCCAGGGTGATGGAATTGTCGAAACCATAGGGCGTGGCATGTACCTGTACGCCGCGCGCCACGCCCAGCGCCGCATGCAGGGCCAGCCAGGCTTCGCGCGTGCACGGCGGCGGCATGTACTTGCGCCCCGGCGCGAGGGGATAGCGCTCAAAACGGTCAAAGATGTGTGCGTGGCAATCGATGGTGCCGGCGGGCAGTGCGCGCTTGGGCGCGCGCAGCCGCGTATCCGGCGGCAGGACGTCGGCGCCGTGCTTGTCAGGTGGAACGGCGCTCATTCGACGACGATGTTCGCTTCTCGCGCCACACGGCGCCAGCGTTCGCCGTCGGCGCGGACAAAGGCGGCAAAATCGGCGTTGCTCATGTCCATCATTTCCACGCCCAGGGTGCGGTAGCGCTCGCGCACCGCTTCAATCGCCAGCACTTTTTTCAGCGCCGCCTGCAGTTTTTCGATTACCGCAGGCGGCGTGCCGGCCGGTGCGAACAGGCCGGTAAAAGTGGTGGCGTCAAAACCCTTGACCCCCAGTTCGTCCAGGGTGGGCACGTTGGGCAGTTGCGGCGAACGCTTGAGCGAGGTGACGGCAATCGCCTTGAGGCGGCCGCCGCGGATGTGCTCTATCGAGGCAGACACCTGGTCCATCATGGTCTCCACCTGTCCGCCCAGAAGATCGGCATAGGCCGCACCGCTGCCCTTGTACGGAACATGGGTGAGCGGGATTTTTGCCTCCCGCGACAGCAGTTCGAGCGCCAGGTGGTTGGACGTACCGCTGCCCGAGGAGGCCATGGTGATCGGACTGCCCTTGGATTTGGAATAGGCGATAAATTCCCCATACGTGTTGAACGGCGTCTTCATCGATGCCGTCAACAGCAGCGGCACCGCCTGGATGGCCCCAATGGGAACCAGGTCCTTCATGGTGTCGTAGGGCAGCGCCTTGTACACCGCCGGACCGGCGGTGATGGTGCCGCTGGAGCCGAGCAAAAGTGTATAGCCGTCGGGCGCAGCCTTGGCCACCACCCCGGTGCCGATGGAACCGCCGGCGCCGGCGCGATTGTCGATGATGATCTGCTGCCCCAGCGCCTCGCCAAAAGCCGGCGCCAGCGTGCGCGCGGTAATGTCGATGTTGCCCGCCGGCGCATACGGCACGACGATGCGGATTGGTTTGCTCGGAAACTCCTGTGCCTGCGCGACAGGCCACCCTGATGCGCAAATGGCGAGGGCCGCCGCTGCAAACACACCTGCCATGTTCTTCATGCTGTGTTCCTCCTTCGGCATTTTCGCTGCCTTAATTGTTCTGACATCGCATTTGCAACTGCCGTCCACCCGTCATTCGCAATGGCGCAATGGCGCAATAACGGGAAAGCCCCGACTGAAGGTGAGACGGCGCTTTCGCCGAGAATTCCCGGCGCCTGTCGAACAGCCTCGTTCTGCAAGGTGCTTCCCAGCCATTAAAGACCTATTTTGCGACGTTGACGCCACGCAAACCCGAGCGCTCGATGGCCTCGGCGACCTTGCCCTGTTCCCTGGCATGGCGCATGAACTCACCGACATACCCCAGCGCGGCGGCACGCCCCTTGGGCAATACAAAACACATCTCTGCGAGGGCGAAACGGTCGTCCAGCACACGCGCCCCGGGCAGGCCGGCGGCAAGGTCAAGCAGCATGTAGCGGTTTTGTGCATAGGCCTCTGCCTTGCCTTCCTTGACCAGGTTGAACGCCGCGGCTTCGTTGTCCGCCGGCGTGAGTGCGGCCTGCTTGAGATCACGCTCCAGGTATAAGGCCGTCGCCGCACCGCGCGCGGCGCTGATGTTCACGCCTTTGCGGTCGGCGTCGGGCACGCTCTTTATATTCGAGCCAGGCGCAACCAGGTAAGTGAGATCGACGTTCAGGTGCGGCGGCACGAAGTCGAGCACGTTAAGGCGCGCCGGGTCGTAGGCGACGACCGCCACATCCCAGCTCGCCCCCTTGGCGTCCTCGACCATTTTCGCCACGCTGGGGTAGGCGATCATCTGCACCCGCACGCCCGCCTGGCGCGCCAGTTCGCGACCGAGAATCTCCGTGGTGCCTTTTACTTCGCCGGTTTTCTTGTCGCTTGTGCCGATCACCGGATTGCCGGTGAACACCGCCACGCGCAGGATGCCGGTGGGTGCGAGTGCCTTTCTCGCCGCCGCATCCGGCACCGGCGCGGGGACGGTGGCGCAACCGAGGAGTGTGGCCGCAAAAACCGCCGCCAACATGTGTTTGATGCGCCTCATGCGTCCTCTCCCCGGGATGACGTCAATGCATGCCTACTTTTTCTTTGCCATGCCCTCGGCCGAGCAGGGATTCTCGGTTGAACAACGGTCGCCGATGACGCCCACCGCCTGGATTTCTATTTCAATGCCGGGACGGGCAAAATTGGTGACGGTGATAAGCGCGCTGCCCGGGTAGTTGCCGTTCTGGAAGAAATCCTTGCGCATCTCGACAAAACGGTCGCCGTAACGCGACTCCTTGATGAACACCGTCATGGTGACAATGTTGGCAATGCTGCCACCGGCGCGCTTCATCACCTGGTCGATCTGAGACACCACCTGCCTGGTCTGCGCCTCGAAGTTGTTGGAAATATCCTTGCCGTCGTTGTCGCGCGTGGCGGTCTGTCCGGCCACCCATACCGTCTTGCCCCCTTCGGTGATGACGCCGGGCGAAAACGCGCGTGACAATTGAAACGGCGTTTTTTCCATGTACTCGGCGGCGGCAGCCGTAAGCGGCAGTGCAAGCGAGGCGGCAAACATGGCCATGGCAACAGAAGTGGTGGCTTTCATCGGATTCTCCAGGGGGCGGGATGGGAATGAACTGCACCCTCACGCTAACCCAAAGTCCGCCTTAAGGCAATCGGCGAAGTCCGGCGGCGCCACGGGAACACACCGCAAATGCGCGCCAGTCGTGGCTTTGCGGCCGATTCAGCGCAGCGCCGCGAGCCGCTTGAGCAATCCGCCGGGCCGGTCCAGTTCGACGCGCGTCGCCCCCTGGTAGATGAGGCCCTCGTTGCCATCCAGGGTGATGATGCTGCCCTCGGCCAATTCCAGATCGCCAAGCCTGACGCGGCGCGCCGTCTCGTCGATTTTCAATTTCTCGCAGCCGACCAGGCAGACCTTGCCGAGCTGGCGCGCCACCACGGCGGCGTGCGAAGTGCGCGCGCCGTGTTCGGTGAGCAGGCCGGAGGCCGCTTCCATCGCGCCCATGTCGGCGGTCTCGGCGTCACGGCGTACCAGGATGACGGCGACACCTGCCGCATGCCGGTCGCGCGCACGCGTTTCATCGAGGGCGATTTCACCCGATGCAACCCCGCCGTTGGCGCTGGCCGCCGCGGCCAGCGGCGACAAGGCCTTGCCGTCCCCGGCGACGACGCGGCTGATCGCCAGCGTGTCCTCGTTCAAGCCGCTGACGCGGATGCGCGCCTCGTCGCGTGAAATCACCCCCTCTTCGAGCAGGTCAAGGGCAATGCGCGCGGCAGCGCGCGGCGCGCGCTTGCCCGAGCGTGTCTGCAGCATGTACAGGCGCCCTTCCTGAACGGTGAATTCAAAGTCCTGCATGTCGCCGAAACTGCGCTCCAGGTTAGCCGCCGCCTTGGACAACTCTTCCCAGACATGCGGCAGCGTACCGGCCAGCACATCGTGCCCGTGCGCGCTGCGCCGGCCCGAAACGACATCCTCGCCTTGGGCGTTGAACAAAAAGTCCACCCACAATGCGGGGTCGCCGCTGACCGGATCGCGCGAAAACCCCACCCCCGCCCCGGACATGCCACCGGCGTTACCGAACACCATGGCCTGCGCCGTGACCGCGGTGCCGACGCGATCGTCGATATGGTTGACGCGGCGGTAGTCGCAGGCGCGCGGCGACATCCAGGAGCGGAACACCGCATCGATGGACAATTGCAATTGCTCGCCCGCGTCCTGCGGGAAAGGCAGGCCGGCCGATTCACGATAGACGGCGAGAAAACTGCGCGCCAGGTCGCGCAATTGCGCGAAATCCAGCTCCCGTTCGTCGCGTCCGGTTGCCACGCGTGTCAGCTCCTCCTCGAAAGCGGCGGCCGGCACACCCGCCACCACCTCACCGTAGGTGGCGACCAGGCGGCGGTAGGCATCCCAGGCCAGGCGCGGGTTGCCGGTGAGGCCGATAAAACCGTTGAGGGTGCGGTCGGTCAGGCCGACATTGAGCAGGGTCTCCATCATGCCGGGCATGGATACCGGCGCGCCTGAGCGCACCGACAACAACAAGGGCCGGCGTGCATCGCCAAAACGCAGGCCGGTGGCCTCTTCCACGCGGCTAAGCGCGGCCGGCCAGGCGGCGCTCAGTTCGTCGTGGGTCCGGGCCGATTGCGCCGAGTCATCGGCGTAGGCGGTGCAATAACGCGTGCCCAGCACGAACGCCGGTGGTACGGTCAGGCCCAGCGTGGCCATGCGCAACAGGTTAAATGCCTTGAAGCCCATTTTCTGAGGGCTGACCTCGCCATTACCCTCATCGGCCTTGCCGCAACCGATCAGGAACACCTGCGCCGCGTCGGCCGGTGCCCCGGCCGCGCGTTTTGCTTCGGGTTTCACCGTCCGGCTCATGCAATCGCACCGGCCTTGGACAAGACGATGTCGCGCAAGGCGTAGCTGGCGACCAACAGGCAGTCAGAGGCCTGCTCCAGACTCGCGGCAAGATCGTTGGCGAGCATCAGTTCGGCGGGTTTTTTCGCCAGTGTCTTGAGGATCAGCCGCCGTGCCGAACGCAGCTGCTCGTCGCAGCGTTTTTCCGCCAGCACCACGCGCCAGGTGGCATCGAGGAAGGAATTCGAATCCTCCAGATCCGGCGTATGCCCGAGGGAACGCGCCACCGCCAGCGAACGCACGTAATCCTGTGTCGCCAGCAACACGCTTTCGGCCAGCTGCACCAGCACCTTTTGCACGCCGTGCTCGAGCGCCTCTTCGTGCTCCTCGAGTATGAGTCCCATCAGGAAGGAGGCCTCCTCCATCGCATCGGCGACATCATCGGCCGTGACGATGAGGTGGGAAAAATGCCGCCAGCGCGGATGGCGTTCGGCGAGGGCGCGCGCCTGGCCGACGATTTCATCGGCGCGCCGTTCCCAACTCTTGGCGCTCAAGGAGAGTTTTTTTGCCGCGCCCTTGCCGCCGCCGTGGGTGAGCGCGTTGCGCAGTCCCTGCGCCAGTTCGTGGCAATAAGAGGCGTGCTCGGCCGCCATGTCGAACTCGCTGGCGCGGCTTTGCAAATGGCGCGTCAGCAACACCCGCGTCTCATCCTCGATCAGCGCCACCGGCTGGCCGGCCAGCAGCGCGCGGCTGGCAAGGCTCATCGACTCAACAAGAAAGGCGTGCGCCCCGGCCTCCCCGAGCACGTCGTCGAGGCGGTCGCCAAGACGGAATACGCCGTCGGCGGCCGTCTGCATGGTGGCAAACAGCAGGCTTGCGCCACCGGCCCGGAGCCAACCCATGTGACCGACTTCGAGGCGCGCAACCGCGACCAGCACGTCGATAGCGTGCAGCTTGGAAACAAAGCGCTGCAGGCGCTTGCGCGCGCGGTTCCAGTCGATCAGGAAAACGATGCGCGAGGCCAGGCCTTCGAGGGCGTTATCCAGCGCCGCCTGGTCCTTGCAGGCAAAACTCGCGGTGCCGACGTAATAGGCATCACCGGCATTGAGGCCGGGGGTGACGCGCGGCTCGACCACCGACCAGGTGGCGCCCAGTTCGGCGAGCAACATGCGGAAAAACTCGAAACGCGTGCGATGCAGGTCAGAGTAGCTCAGGCTTATTTTCAAGTCCTCGACCTGCACCACCAGCACATGCGCATCGTTGGTGCCGATGTCGTTTTGCAGCACCAGACGCTTGCCGTCGCGCGTGGCCGCCGTATCGAGGCCCGGATGGTCGAACTTGAGCGGCGCGGTGCGGTTGAGCCCGCGCATGAAGGCGCTGACACGGCCGCGGTCGTCGGCGGCAAGATTCCACACATGCGCGCCGTCAATCACCTCGCTTGCGAGCTTGACCGCGATCTGGTTCAGCTGCTTGTGCAAGTCCATCACCAGGATATGCACGCTGTCGCCGTGATCGCGGTTGCCGTGCACCAGTTGCTTTAGTACTTCGGGCGAAAGGCTTTCCTCGCGGATCGCCGCAAGCCAGGCAAGCCAGCCCTCAAGGCGCACCTTCAATGCCTCCGCCCCGGCCGACTGGAGCACCGGCCGTGCCATCAGCGACAGATCGGTGGCGATGGCCCGCGCAAGGCGCGGCAGTTCGGGCAGGAAATACACATCACCGCTGCGTGTGGCATCGACGACGATTTCGTCCATCCACTGCTCTTTCAGGCCGGCGGCGGCCTTTTCGCGTGACAAGTCGATGACATCATGGGATGGCCGCCCGGCATGCTGCACCGCCGCCTGCACCACGGAGAAATACAGTTTGAGACGGTCATTGGCCGCGAGGGCCGTCTTGACCCAGGCGGGCAGCAGCAACCCGCTTTCACCCAGTGACTCGACCGCACTGTCTTTCAGCATGGCATTACCCGATAAGAAGAAGCTTGCCACCCGCCGACATCGCCAATATGCGATGCGACGGGACCGCCTTCAGTCTGCCCTTATGGTGTTACGTTAATTTGATCTGGGTCAGACGGGATTCGCGGTAAGGCGCTGAAAACTTGCAAAATCACCCGCCAAGGCCTGGGTCGGCCGCGGACACGGGCAGGAACCGGGTAGAACCGGCCTAGGCGGGCAGGTCTTTGACGCGGTAAAGCGCCACCGGATTGGCCCAGAACGCCCTCGCCGCCAACTCCGGCCCCAGCACGCGTTCAACCAGCCCGATGTCGGCGGCTTGAAACGGCCGCTCGGCGCGCGTCGAGGGAATGTCGGTGCCAAATACCAGCGCGTCGGGACTCTTGGCGGCTACGCGCTCCAGCGTTCGCGCAACATCCAGTTTTACACGGCCAAAACCGGTGGCCTTCACCTTCGCGCCGGCCACCACGAGGTCGAGCACCACCGGCACGCCGGCCTCGGTCATGCCGAGGTGGTCAATGACGATTTGCGGCAGCTTGGCCAGTTTGTCTGCGTGCGGCGCCAGCGCCGCGGCATCGGCGTAGATCTCGGCGTGCCAGCCGCCGGCGGCGTGAGCGCGCCGGGCAAGCGCCACCAGTTCATCGACACTGTCGATGCGGCCGCGAAACATGTTAAAGCGCAGCGCACGCACGCCAATGGCCGAGAGCCCGGCGATTTCATCGTCGCCAATAGAGTTGGGCACTTGCGTCACCCCGACCCAGCCCCTGCCCAGCCTGGGCAACAGGCTCTTCAGGTAACCCTGGTCAAAGGCCTGGAATGACCCGGACACCACCGCCCCGGCGCGCACGCCCAGCGGCACCGCCTGCTGCATATATTGTTCGAGCGGGAAATGCGGCGGCGTATAGCCCTGGTTGGCGACCAGCGGAAAGGCATGGTCGATGATATGGCAGTGACTGTCAAAAATCCTGCCCTCGGCGGCACCGGCGAGGGGCAATGCCGTCAATGTTGAGAGTCCGGCAAGCGCGGCGGTGCCGGCGACAAGCCGGCGACGGTTAATGTCCATGGTCTGTGCCCTGTTCAGTCAATCGGCGTCAATCCGACGATGGAAGCGCCGTGATTGCTGCCGACCCAGAAAGTGACCGGTTTCGTTCTGTCATCGACAAATACCCGCCGCACATTGGTCTGGCGCGGCAGCAGGTACTCAATCGACTGATTGGTCTGCGGATCAAGGCGCAGGATGCGGTCGCTGGTCATCGATCCGCTCCACAGCGTCCCGTATTTGTCCATATGGACATCATACGGATAGGTGTGCGGCGTCGGTGCCTCCCACTCGCGGATTTCCTCGCGTTTGGTGTCGAACATCGCAACACGGTTGGCGCCATACTCGGCAAACCAAACCCGCCCCTGCCCATCGATCATGGTGCGTCGCGGACGCGAGCGCGGCGTCGGCGTCGGGTAAATCGTGACCTTGGTCGTTTTGGCGTCGACGCGGCCCAACGCCTCACCGCCAAAGTCCATGAAGTACAGGTTGTTCGCCTTGTCGGCGGCAAGCCCGTAGGGGAAATGATGTCGCGGCGGAGCCTGGAAGGGCGCAATCGACTGGTATTTTCCGCTCTTCAGGTCAAGGCGCAGTATGGTGCGTTTGTCGACATCGGTCGTCCACACTCTGCCATCGACATGCGACTGCGCCGGCATCACCATCGCCTGCCCGGTGGCGTCGCCATTGAGTTCGGGCGGCAGGGGAAAATGCCGGAACGCCCGTGTCTTCATGTCAAATTTGATCAAGCCGGTCTGGAACATGGTCGAGAGCCACAGGTCGCCCTTGCGATCGGGCTCTACCGACAGCGCGCCCTGCGGCCAGCCGGGCTTGACCTCGGGGTAGGCAAATTCCATATGCTCGCCGCTGCGCGGGTCCAGCCGGCCGAGAAAATTTTCGGTGAAATTGGAATACCACAGCGCGCCGTCGCGGCCGAGGATGACATCATGCGGCGCAATGGTCTTGCGCGGCAGGTCGTATTCGGTGATGAGCACGCGCGTCGCACGGCCCGCCGGGCGAGGCAGCGTCTTTAGCGGATACGACCACTGCGGCCCCTTGCTCAGGTTGATGGTGGCGAGGTACTCGGCCAGCTTGCGCAGGCCGTTCTCGTCGTAACCACGCTCGACGATGCGCGTCTGCACGCGGGCCATGGTGCTGTTGTTGGCGTACTTCACCATTCGCTTTAGCACGGGCAGCATCTCTTCGGCGTTTTGCGTCGAACGCGCGATGCGCTCGAAAGTGTGGCAACTGAGGCACTCGATCAGCGGGCGTTTTTGCTCGGCCGTGCCCGGCGTGCTGATGAACCATTCGGTGTTGGTCAGTTGCGCGGCAAGGTCGCGCGTCTTACGCAGCCGCAGGTCCAGCGGCGCCGGATCGGCCGCGGCAATTTCCACTTGTGCGGAGCCGTCGAGTTCGTAACCGACGGCGCGAATGGCCAAGCTGTGTTTGCCCGGACGCAATTTACCCGCAGGAAAACGAAACAGGCCTTCCTTGTCGCTGACCACCGTGAGGGAGACGGTGGAACCCTCGGCACGGGCGCTGACCAGCACCCCTTCCAAGACGCCCTCCTCGGTCGAGGAAACGCGCCCGCCCAACTGCGCGCCTTGTGCCAGCGCGCTACCGCATCCTGCAAAAATGCATAACGCGCCCGCCAGTGCGCCAAGGCAGCGCGAAACGCCGCTCACTACTGGCTAGCCCTTGTCCATCCTGCATTCGATTTCGGTGGGCTTGGCCGGATCGGGTTTGGCCAGCGGCCGCCGCATTACCCGCGTCTGCTTGTAGCCGTCCTTGGAGCAGGAAATGGTGACGTTCTTGGGATCGAACTTCATGTTCAAGCGCTCGAATTTGTACATGCCGTTGGTGACCGAGCGCGTCGCCATTTCCGCCCCACCCTTGATGTTCATGGTGACCTTGGCGCCCGTAATGGGAGCGCCGCGCCCGTCCTTGACAAAGCCGAACACCGACGGCCCGTCGTCGTGGTCATCGTCGGCCATGTCACCACCGGCCTGAACCGGCCCCGCGAGTGCGAGGGCCGCCAGCAGTGAACCAAGGACATGCAGGGCAGTAACAGGTTTCATTGTCGTCTCGCTAATCAATGCGCCGGTCGCAACCTTGCGGTCGGCGTCAGCGCAAAAAGAAATTGCGCAAAAGGTAGGTGAAAAAGAGTATCACAGCCAGCGGCACGGCCCACGCAAGTGCGGGGGCGAGACGCCGCGCCGGTGGCAGCACGAGCCCGAGTCCGGTTGCCAGCGTCGCCACAATGGCCGCGGTCGCCAGCCAGCCATACCAGTACATCGCCGGCCCCTCCGCGGCCTTTTCCACGCCCCAGCCAAAGGCATTGGTTGCAGGATGGAAGGTGAACAGCGCGTAATTCTTTTCCACACACAACAGGTAAGCCGCGGCGAACACCACGGCGAATACAACGCCCGCAGCCTGGCGCGCGTTCATGAGCCGAATCCCCGGATATTGTTGAGCACATGGCCGACCAGGAAACCCCACCAGACGATAAAGGCGAGCATCGCCGTAATCACCGTACGCGCGCCGCCATGCCCGGGCAATAAGGGCTGGCGCCAGAACAGCCAATAGGCCGGCAGCATGCCAAGGCCCACGGCGACATAATGCTCCTTCAGTTCAAACGAGCCGTTTGCCACGCGCATTTCCAGCTCTTCCAGCACGCCACGGACGCCGAGCCGGTAGTCCGGATAGATGAGCCCGCCGAGGATCATGCTCGCCACATACAGCACGACCACCGCATTGGCGTAGGGTGCGCCGGCAACCGAGCGAAAGCGTCCGGCGATCGAGGCAGCCGGCTTGCGCGCTGGCAGCAGCACACTGGCCGCCTGGTGCGTAATCGCACCGAGCAGCGCCACCGCAACGAGCCCGTGGACAATCAACAAAAACGTGGTCATGTGCCTATCCTCCTCCGAAGTCTGCGCCCCAAAACGGGGCACCCTGCAGATTACCGTACAAAGGCCCCGGTGCAGGCTGCGCGCCGGGGCCTCTTTTAGTACAAAGCGCGATCAGTTGGCCAGCGGGTCAGGACGAACCTGGACCTTGTAGACCTTGGGACGGTTCTTGGTGCCGCCCTCGTTGTGGAACACGGTACGCGAACCAAAAGTGGTCCACAGACCGCGACCCTTCCAGCCGGCGTTCGGGTCGTCAATGCGGCCGTCCACGTTCTTGGTGAAAAAGCCAAGCGGGTAAGGAACGCGCAGGGTTACGAACTTGCCATTCACCAGGCCGAGCAGCGACTCGCCGCCGTTGGTCGAAGCGATCGGCACGTTCTTCCCGAGGCCCAGGGTGTTGTCGCGATCGACCCAGACATAGTAGGCGTGCTCGGCGCTGCCACCCTTGTTGTCCACGCCCTTGAACTGCGGGCCGGGGAAGGGATACAGCGTCCAGCCCTCTGGACAATGCTTGCCCTCGGCCGTGGTCGGGCCGTTCAGAACCTTGCACTTCCTGCGATCGAGGCTGGCAAAGTGGCCGCTCGATAGCACCGTCCAGACGATACCGTCGGTGGTGAGGTCAAGCCCGCGCGAGCCGTAGGTGCCCTCGGGAACCTGGAACACCTCGGCCAGCGAGTCGGTCGACGGATTGGAGCCGGGCGCCAGGCGGATCAGGTAGCCGGGCTGGTCGATGCGGGTGAAGCCCGAATCCATCGACTGGCCCCAGATGGAGTCGTCAAACGGGCTCGGCTGCACACCGTAAAAGGCCGCCATGATGCGCTTGTCCTTGGCCGGATCAAGCGGCTGGTTGGCCTCGACATACTCGTCGCGCTTGCCGTTGCCGTTGGTGTCGATGATCAGCGGCGTCCAGCCTTGCGACTTGGCCTCATCACCGGTCTCAAGATACATCTTGGTATTGAGCCAGCCGACCACGCCGCTTTGCGGCGGACCCGCGCTTGTCCAAAGGGTGTTGTTGGCGTCATAGCCGAAGTACAGGTGATGGGTGCTGAAGCAGGTCCGGATCAGCGACCATTTTTCGGTCTTCGGATCGTACATGCTCAGGTGACGCGGCGAACCGTCCAGCGGCACAACCTTGGCCGACGGATGATCCGAGCCTTTTTTGCAGAAATCCGGATTGGGGCCGGTGCCGACGCGCGAGGTAAACCACACGCGACCGTCGCCGTCGAACATGTTGTTGTGGATGCTGGTGTGACCGTCCCAGATCGGCTCGTCTCCCCAGAATGGCGACTTGGACATGGGCAGTTCGGTGGAAGACGGCGTCTTCGGGTCGCGATACGGCATCTTGATGGTGCCGACCGTGTTGCTGACCGGGTCGAGCCAGGGCAGGTTGTCCGTACTCTCCTCGGTCGAGCCGTAGATGCGGCCGTTGGCATTCACCGTGGGCTTTCGCTTGTCGGTCGACGCGGCGTCATGCAGGTAGTACTTCGGTTGCGACCAATCCCACATGGTATAGACGACGTTGCGCTCTATGCCCTGCGGACGCGGCGGCTTGTCGGCCGGCACTTCGCCCTTGGCAATACGGGCGGTCCAGTCGGTGAACATGTTGAGGCCGCGCTCCGGTCCAATGCGCGCAATGCCCAGCGCCATGTTGGTCAACGCCTGGCCGGACTGGATACGCCGCGCCCAGGCCTGCATCGCACTCTGCATGTGGCCAAACTCGTCTTTCGGCGCGGTGCGCATGCGCTCCGAGCCCAAAGCATGGCAGGACTGGCAGGAGTTCTTGATCAGGTCGACCCAGTGCCCCTGGGTTTTCATGAAGGGGGGAATGCCGTTGCCTTTTTCACCGGTGCCGGGAAACTCACTGGCCGCCGGGATGGTCAGCATGGAGTACCAGTACATGCCGGGGTAGTAATGGGCCGCCGCGCGCGCATTCGGGGCAACCTTGGCCTTTAGTTTGAGGGTCTGGCCGGGGGAAGCCTTGACCTTGGCCGAATCGACGAGGCCGTAGCCACGCACCCATACGCTGTACTTGGCCTTGGGCAGGTCGGGGATGAGGTAACGCCCCTGGTCATCGGTCACCACCACCTTGGTGTACTTGGTCGGCAGGTCGCTGGTCTCGGCAATGACCCAGACACCGGCTTCAGGGCCCTTGGGCCCGGTGACAACGCCGCCGAGGTCGGTTTTGCCGACATTGAGGCCGGGAATCGGCGCGGCAAGCGCAACCGGCGCCACGGCAAGTGACGCGGCAACGGCTACCGCCGCCACGCCCAAACGAAAACCTGATGTTGATTTCATGTCCTACCCCCTTGGTGATGACGCAGTCGACTCTTTGGACGAGCTTTTTTTGGTTTCACGACAAAAAACCTAAGCCTGCAATGTTGCCTGAACCACATCGGAAATACACGGTGATTTTGCACTATCTGTTATGCCCGCTCGCTATAACAGGGCACCAGACCGCGCGCTGCAGTTCTATTCCGCCTTCGCGCCCGATGCCTTCACCACCTTGGCCCACTTGGCGGTCTCGGCGCGGATATAGGCGGCGAACTCCTCCGGCGTGTTGCCCACCGGGTCGGCGCCCTGCTGGCTGAGTTTTTCGCGGATATCGGGAATTTTCAGGATGCGCACGATCTCGGCCTGCAGCTTAATGACGATGTCACGCGGCATGTCCGCCGGACCGAGAAGGCCGAACCAGGACGAGGCCTCAAAATCCGGGTAACCGGATTCGGCCAGGGTCGGGATGTCCGGCGCCGAGGCAGAGCGCTTGAGACTGGTGACGGCGATGCCGCGCAGGCGGCCGGCACGCACATACTGGATGACCGAGGGAATGGTCGCGAACATGAACAGGCCCTGGTTGCCCGAGAGCACATCGGTCACCGCGGCGGCGCCCTTGTAGGGCACATGCGTCGCCTCGATGCCGGTCATCATCTTCAGCTGCTCGCCCGACAGGTGGGCCGAGGTGCCGATGCCGGTCGAGCCGTAAAAAAACTTGCCCGGATTGGCCTTGGCAAAGCTCACGAACTCGGCAATATTGCGCACCGGCATGGGAATCGGATTGACCACCAGCATGTTAGGCACGTGCACGATCAGCGACACCGGCGTGAAATCGCGGATGTTGTCGTAGGGCATTTTCTCGTACAGCGTCGGGTTGATCGCAAGCGGGCCGACCGAACCGATGAGCAGGCTGTAACCGTCGGGCCTGGCCTTGGCGACGATATTCGCGCCGATATTGCCGCCGGCGCCGGGCTTGTTCTCGACGATAACCGGCTGGCCCCAGGTCTTGCGCATTTCCTCGGCCACCATGCGCGCCACAATGTCGGTGCTGCCTCCGGCGGTAAATCCGACGGTGATGGTGATGGGCTTGCTCGGCCAGGCACCCTGTGCCGACACAGCGCCGCTCACCATTGACAATACCGCCGCCGCGATCAAGCCTTTCAATGCCAATGCCGCTCTTGTCTGCATATTGATTTCATGTGCCTGTAATTCAATTTAAAAAAACGAAACAGTCACCAGGCCGTCATTCCCGCGAAAACGAGACTCGCAAAGCGAGGCGAAGTTTCGAGGAACGGCCAAGCGGGAATCCAGTGACTTTCGATGTTCAACCCAACGACACTGGATCCCCGCTTGCGCGGGGATGACGAATCAGGGCTTTTTCGACTTTTCTCAGTCGCGAAACGAAGGATCGATGCGGTCGAGCTTTTTCAGCAGCGCCGGCCATTCGAGCAGGCCGAAGCGCCGACGCACGCCGGGCTGGTACTGGTTCCACGAACCCATCACCACCTCGTCGGGCGGCAACTTGATCTTGACGTTGGCGGCCAGCGCCGCCACCTGCACCTGGCAGGCGCGCTCGAGGCGGAAAATGCTGTTAAAGGCCTCGGCGATGCTGGCACCGACCACCAGCAGGCCGTGGTTGCGCAGGATCATGCCCTCGTGCTCGCCCATGTTCGCGAGCAGGCGTTCCTGCTCGTCGAGATTGAGCACCACGCCCTCGTAGTCGTGATAGGCGATTTTGGCGAACCGCATGGAGGTCTGCGCCAGTGGCAGCAGTCCGCATTCCATTGCCGAGACAGCCATGCCGGCGATGGTGTGTGTGTGGATGATGCAGTCGACCTCGTGCTTGGCGCGGTGTATGGCGCTGTGGATGACATAGCCGGCGCGGTTGGCCTTGTATTCGGTCGGGTTAAAGAGTTCGTTGCCCTCGAGGTCCAGCTTGATGAAGCACGAGGCGGTCATCTGGTCGTAGAGCATGCCGTGCGGATTGATGAGGAAGGCGTCGTCTTCGCCGGGCACGCGCGTGGTGACATGGTTGGCGCTCATCTCCGACATGCCGTACAAGTCGATGAGCCGGTAGCAGGCGGCAAGGTCGACGCGCTTTTCCCACTCCTCCTTGCTCACCTGCTCGCGCACCGATTTGCCCTGCTTGAGGGAATGGACGCTCATGTCGACCTGCTCCTGTTGTTGTATGCCCTGCTGTACGCAATTGCTTTCACGATAACATCCCGCCCGGGAGGCCGTGCCGGCCTCAGCCCGGGACGAAGGACAACTTTGACTGGTCGATCTTGAACACCTTGGCCAGCCAGTCGGCCATGATCTCCTGGCCCAGGGTCGGGTTGTCGTGCTGGCAATGCTCGGCGCCGGTCTCCTCGGCTTCGGTCAGCTTGAGGGTGACGTCGATGCCGCGCGCCTTGGCGTAGTCGTGCACCAGCTTGACGGTGTCCACGCCCAGCACATCGTGGCCGCCGTGCAGCACCAGGTAGGGGCAACGCATGTCATCGAGCACGCCCTCGAGCTTGAACGGCTTGGCCAGCTTGACCGCCTCGGCCATGGACTTGGCGCCCATCACCCATTTCATGTGGCCGGCCAGCGCATGGTCATCGCCGCGGTCGGCAAAGCGTTTTTCAATGTCCCAGATGGCACCGTGCGATATACAGGCGGCGAGGCGGTGCTCGCGTGAACCGGCGCGCGCGGCGTAATAGCCGCCCATGCTAGAACCGCTGACGGCAATGCGTTGGGGGTCGATGTCTGTGCGTTTTTCCAGCCAGTCGATGCAACGGCCGACCGGCACTTCATAGTCATGACGCGAATGAATGTTCTGGCGCCGCAGCGCACCGCCCTGGCCCGGGCCGTCCACCAGCAACACTGAAATGCCGCGCTGCACCGCGCCGCGCCCGGTCATGAACCACAACTCGTCCTTGAAGGAGTCAAGGCCGCCGAATGAAATCAGCACCGGTTGCTTTTCACCGCCACTCTTGTAGGCCGGTGACCTGATGAAATACGCCGGCAGGGTCTTGCCGTTCTCGTAGGGAATCTCCACCACCTCACCGGGCGGATTGAGGCGGCGCAGCCACTTCTGGCTGGCCGCTTCGCAACGCGTGAAGGTCGGCAGGCGGCGCGGATCATCAGACGCAAGCCAGAACTCCGCGGAACGAAAATAATCGGCGGCGCGCAGCCAGCAATTCATCGCCGTGCGGATGTTGCCCTCTTTTTCCGCCGCGTCGCCGCGCTTGTCGTTGCGGTCGGCGACGACCATCCATTCGTTGTGCCAGCTGTCGAGGTCGCCCGGAATCATGCGACTCGCCGCCTGGAAGCATTCGCTCACCGCACCGCCGCCCTCCTGCGTCTCGCCCAGGCCGCGGCGAAACTGGTAGGACATGAAAAAATGGTCCGGCCAGTGGTGCCAGCCAAAGGGTTCGTATTGGGGCGATGTGCCGGTGGCGACTGGTGCATTCATGTATTGGTTCTTTTCAAGAAAGTATAAAAATATCTGTCATTGCGAGCGCAGCGAAGCAATCTCAGCGCCACTCAGATCTCATCGTAAATATCCCGCCATTCCGGGTTTGATCCTGTTTGTTGGTCATGATGTAGACGGCAAAGAGCTTGTCCATGCACCATTCCCACGAGATTGCCTCGCTTCGCTCGCAATGACAACAACTTCACTTATTGCGGCTTGAAGCCGATGTCTTTCACCAGCTTGCCGTACTTGGCGTAATCGCTCTTGATCATCTCGGCAAAATACTCCGGCGGTTCATAGACCATGTTGAGACCGGTGGCCACCAGTTTGTCGGCAACCTCGGGGTTTTTCATGGCACGGTTTATCTCATCGTTGAGCCTTGCCACGATGTCGCGCGGAATGCCGGCGGGGCCGACATAGCCGAACCAGCCGCCCGACTCGTAGCCTGGCACCGCCTCGGAGGCGGCGGCGGCATCGGGCCACTGCGGCGCGCGGTTCTTGCTGGTGACGGCCAGAAGGTTGATGCGGCCAGACTTGATGTGCGGCGTGAGGCCGGTGACGCCGTCGACGCCGGCCTGCACCTGCCCGCCTATCAGATCAGTGGCGATTTGCGCCGATCCCTTGTAAGGAATGTGGTTGAAGGAAAAATCGCCCATCATGCGCAGGTGCTCGAATATGAGATGGGGAAACCCGCCTTCACCGTTGGAGGCCACGGTCAGCTTGCCCGGATTGGCGCGGGCCCAGGCAATCATCTCGGGCAGCGTCTTGAACGGCGCGCCGGTGCTACCGACCACGACCAGGTAGTTGGTGGTGGAGACGGCGATGGGCGTGAAGTCCTTCAACGCATCGTAGGGGATGCTCTTGCTGGTATGCGGCAGGACGACGAGGTTGCCGCCCTGCCCGGCGCCTATGGTGTAGCCATCGGGAGCCGCCTTGGCCACCAGGTCCAGGCCCAGCATGCCGCTTGCGCCCGGACGGTTCTCGACAATCACCGGTTGCCCGAGACGCTCGGACATGCGCGGCGCAATCAGCCGCGCCATGATGTCAGTGGTATTGCCCGGCGGGAAGGGGATGATGATCTTGATCGGCTTGTTCGGCCAGGCCTGCGCATGTGCGCCGGCACTGACAACGAGCGCAGCCGCCGCGACGGCGAAAAACATCAGTGACTTGGGCTTCATTTCAGACCTCCTCCTGGATTGACGGTGAAATTCATTTTGTCGGGATGACCGGCAACAGCACGCCGGCCTTGTGCCCCGGTCCGCTATGCAGCGTCACCTTGCCGCCGAATATGGCCGGCGGCCGGTCGGTGTCATCGTCATGGATGAACGGGCCGCAGCCTTTCATCGGATTTTTCATGTTCGAGAGCACCGCCGCCTCGCCGTCGTACTCGTAGTCCTTGCCGCGCACCGTCAGCGCGATGCGATAACCCTTGGGTACGACAATGCAGGTCGGCCAGATTTCAACATCCAGTTCCACCACCTCGCCGGGCTTCAGCGGCTGCAATTCGTCGTGGCTGTGGTACGGACGGTAAGGCAGCGAGCGCTTGACGTCGAGCTTGCGGTGCGAAGCGCGCAGCCAGCCCTGGGCGATGGGCGTGTGCGGGTCGAGCGCGCCCTGGAACACCACCTCCTTGCCGGCGGGGTTGAACACCCGCAGCACGGCAAAAATATCGGCATCCACCGTCGAGGACGAGATGAACAGCTTGAGTGCGATCGGACCGGTGATCTCGGTCGCCTGCTCCAGCGCAGAAGTGGAGAAAGTGGCGCCATCGCCCATCATGTCGTAGTCGAGCTTCGCCTCCGTTGCGGGCGGCGTGGCCGACAGGCGCATGCCCGCGGGATCGAGATAAAAATGCGTCCACTGGGTGCGTGCGATGGGCCACTCGTTTTCGAAACGCTCGACAAATTTTTCGCCCGGATGGCGCACCTGCAGCTGCACTGCCTGGCGCTTTTCCCAGCCGTTGGCTATGCCCTTGAGAAAGTGGTCGAAAAACATTTTCTGCAGGCCGACGCCGTAGTCGGTGTAAAACGGCGCCCAGTGCGAACCGCCGTGCACCTCCAGCCACTTCTGTTTTGACGCGGCACCGACATAGCCCTCGAAATTGCCGCGCGGATGCAGGCCCTGCCCGCCCCAGTTGGACGCCGACAGCAACGGCACCTTCACCCGCGACAGGTCGGCACTGCGCTCGCGATACCAGTCGCTGTCTGTCTTGCGCTCGAGTACCGCCAGCCACATGTCTTCACGGTTCTTCACCAGCTCGGCTTCGGACAGGGTCTCGGGACCGCAGGCGAGTTCACCGGTGACCGGGTGCTTCTTGCCGCGCTCACCGACGCCGTGCTGCACCGTCTTGACCTGCATTTCCTGCCAGTTCTTGCGAAAAGTGCAGGCGATGCCGCCGTGGCGGTGCGACTCGCGATAAGCGTCGTTCCAGCCCTCCCAGGCGCAGATCGCCGCCAGGTGCGGCGGCTGCGAAGCGGCGGCGCGCCACTGGTTGCTGGCGTAATACGAAATGCCGTTCAGGCCGACCTTGCCGCTACACCAGGGCTGGGCCGCTGCCCATTCGATGCACTCGTGAAAGTCACGTGTCTCGCGCTTGTTATTGTGCGCAAGATAGCCGGGCGAGCGTCCGGCGCCGCGCGAGTCAAAACGTATGCAGACGTAACCGTCGGGCACCCACTTTTCCGGGTCGACGACTTCCCAGTTCTGGTACTTATTGGTGGAACCCGCCAGCGCATCAGGGTTCTCCTTCGCCATGATGTCCCATGCGGTCTTGTAGCCTTCCTGGAAGGACAATCCCTTGCCGTAGGGGCCGTAACTCATCAGCGCCGGATAGCGTCCCTCGGCCACCGGCCGGAACACATCGGCGCGCAGCACCAGGCCGTCGTCCATGCTTACCGGGACATCCCAGTCGATGCGCATGCCGTCGCGGATTTCGGATTTGAATGCGGTCATTTTGTCGCGTCCTGTATTTGGAATTTATGTGCGGACTGATTCTAACCGCATTGAATCCTGCGGGGTAGCGAACAACATCGGGCAGGCGCACGCCGCCGCCATTTCTAATTTTTCCGAAGCATGTCCGGGCAAAAAAAACGGGGCAGAAGCCCCGTTGGTGAATGCCCGGAAGACTCAGGCCTTGGTTTTGCCCTGGTTGAGCGTCGCCAGCACCCGGTCTGGCGTGAACGGCAGGTGCGTGAGGCGCTTGCCGGTCAGGCGGAACACCGCATTGGAGACCGCGGCGCCGATGAAGGGGTTGCCGATTTCTCCCAGCCCGGTCGGGCGCGTGTCGACGTCGACAAACTTCACGTGCATTTCCTCCGGCAGGTCGGCCATGCGCATCAGGTTGTAGTCATGGAAGTTCGACTGCTGAACCGCGCCGTTTTTCATGGTCACGCGCTCATGCAGCGTGCCGGAAATACCGTAGATGATCGCGCTCTCGACGTTGTGCCGTGCCTGCTCAGGCTGCACGATGATGCCGCCATCGACCGCGACCCAGACCTTGTGCACCTTGATCTTGCCGGTCTTTTTGTTGAGCGACACTTCCACCGCCCCCGCCCCCAGTGACCCGGAACGCTCGGTAATGGATATGCCGATGGCGTGACCCGCGGGCAGCTTGGCCTTGAGGTCGACCATTCCGGCCAGCTCCTCGAACACTTTGCGCGTCTTGGGCAGTGCCGCCATGCTGTCCATGCGAAAGGCAATCGGATCGATTTTCTGGTCCACCGCCATCTGGTCGACCATGCTCTCGATGGCGAAGGTGTTGAACACGTGGCCGACCGCGCGCCAGTGCTTGACCTTGATGCCGTGCGATACGCCGCGCCGCTCGATCAGCTGGTTGGGCACACCGTAGTACGGGATCTTGATGCCGGTGATGAGCAGGAACTCGCCCTCGCCCACCACGCTGTGCTTCCAGCCGGTGACCTTGCCGCCAGCGTCGGTGGCCGCCTCAAGGCGCTGGAAGGACTGCGGGCGCAACATGCCCTGTGCCATGTCTTCCTCGCGCGTCCAGATCAGTTTGACCGGTTTTTTGACTTCCCTGGCGATCAGCGCGCACTCGGCGGCGTAGTCGCCAAGCGTGCGCCGGCCAAAGCCGCCGCCCATGTAGCACTGGTTGAAGGTCACCTGTTCGTACTTCACGCCCAGCACCTTGGCCACCGCCTTGACCGAGTCATCGGGCGACTGGCTGCCCTCCCATACCTCGACCCTGTCGCCCGCGTCACTGATGCGCACCACGGCGTTGAGCGGCTCCATTTGCGCGTGATAGCCGTAGTCGCTGCGAAACTCCGCCTTGTAAGTCTTGGCGGCGCCGGCAAACGCCGCGTTCACATCACCCTTGCTCTCGAGCTTGACGACCTGCGCGGCCGGATCGTTCTGCACCTTGAGGTAATCATCCATGGCCGTTGCCGAATCAAAGCCGTCGGCCCGCGCCTTTTGCCAGGTCGCCTTGAGTGCCGCGCGCGCCGCCTTGGCGTGCGAGAAATTATCGGCCACCACGGCAAGCCCGTTCGGCAGTTTGACAATGGCGATCACCCCGGGCATGCGCTTGACCTCGGCATCGTTCCAGGACTCGGGCGCCGCCGAAGTGGTCGCACCGTCCTGCTCCCACACCTTGCCCGGCGCGTTGTGTGCGGGCGAATGCAGCGTCGAGGCGTAGACCATGCCCGGCAGCTTGACGTCCATGGCGTACTGCGCCGTGCCGTTAACCTTGGCCGGCAGGTCGCGGCGCGGAACCTGTTTGCCGATCAGCCGGAAATCCTTGCGCGCCTTGAGTTCCTTGGGATCGACCGCCGGCAACACGTCGGGAATGCTGCCGAATGACGCAATCTCGCCGTAGGAAAGACGTGCGCCACCGGCCGGATTGACGACAAAGCCGGGCTCGGTAACCAGGGTTGCCGCGTCGACTCCCCATTTTTGCGCGGCGTTGGCGATCAGCACCTTGCGCACCTGTGCACCGGCAGTGCGCAGCGGCAGGTAGTACAGCTGGTTGGCGCGGCTGCCGACGATCCACATCATCTTGTCCTTGCCGACCGGATTGACGTAGCCATACTTCTCCACCTCGGGCGGCGCCCACTCGATTTTCACCTTGGACCAGTCGGCATCCATCTCCTCGGCAAGGATCAGCGGCAGCGAGGTCATCGAACCCTGGCCCATTTCGGCGCCGGCAGTAAGAATGGTCACCACGCCATCGGGTGCGATGCGCACCCAGGGCGTGACAAAACCGTTGGCCATGGCCGCGGCCTGCGCTTCGGACATCAGTTTGATGCTGTCGGTGCCCACGGCGGCGCAAAAGGCCATGCCGCCCATGCCCTTGAGGAAGGTGCGGCGCGAAATACCCGTTTTGATCGAGCTTGTCATGATCAGACCTCCTTCGCGGCTTGTTCGATCGCCGCAATGATGCGGTGATAGGTGCCGCAGCGGCAGATGTTGCCGTTCATGTGGGTGACGATTTGCGCGCGCGTCGGTTTCTTGTTTTTCGACAGCAACTCGGCCGCCTTCATGATCTGGCCGGACTGGCAATAACCGCATTGCGGCACCGCATTGTCGATCCAGGCCTTTTGCAGCGGGTGCGAGGAATCGGGCGACAAGCCCTCTATGGTGGTGACCTTTTTTCCCTCGACCGAGGCGAGTGGCGTGACGCAGGAGCGCACCGCCTTGCCGTTGACGTGAACGGTACAGGCGCCGCACAGGCTCGCGCCGCAACCGTATTTGGTGCCGGTCAGGCCGACATCGTCGCGCAACGCCCACAACAACATTGTCTGCGCATCACCGGTCACGGTGACCGGCTTGCCATTAAGGGTAAATGACGCCATGTTTATTCCTCCTGTTGTGCGGAAACATCCCGTGCGGGACGCGGCAAAGCGCAGCCACCGGTTCAAACCGGATTGATCGGACCACCGCTGCGCCAGCCATGCTACGCCGCACGAATGCGCTGTGCAAGCTGTTGAACGGCCGATCAACCCGGGCAGGGGCAAGCACCCGGAAACCCGCGCCGGCCGGGCCTTTTCAGCCAATCGCGGTGCAAATCAACCTGCCCGGTTCAAGTTCCCCCGTGCATTGCCGATAAATAAAATAACCGCGGTCACTGGCACTTACACCGCTTCTAACTCAGCCGACTTCAAGCCGGTCGTAGCGTCCAGTGGCCGCGGTTACTCTTTCCCGCCAAGGGGCAATCGGTTTCCCGGGGCTCTCTCCTCCCATTGGAAACCGGTTGCTCCGCGGCATCTTCCGCCGCGTCACCGGCTTCAGGCCGGTAAAAAGCCCTCGACCGACAGGTAACGCTCGCCGGTGTCGTAGTTAAAGCCCAGCACCGTGGCGCCCGCGGCAATCTCCGGCAGCTTTTGCGCAATGGCGGCAAGCGTCGCGCCCGACGATATGCCCACCAGCAGGCCCTCCTCGCGCGCCGAGCGGCGGCCCATTTCGCGCGCCGCCTCGGCCTCCACCTGGATCACGCCGTCGAGCAGGCTGACATCGAGGTTTTTCGGGATAAAGCCCGCGCCAATACCCTGGATGGGGTGCGGCGAGGGTGCGCCGCCGGAGATCACCGGCGAGGCAGTGGGCTCGACCGCATAGACCTTGAGCTTGGGCCATTTTTTCTTCAGCACCCGCGCGCAACCGGTGATGTGGCCGCCGGTGCCCACGCCGGTGATCAGCACATCCACCCCCTCGGGGAAGTCGGCGATGATTTCGGCCGCCGTAGTGCGCTCGTGCACTTCGATGTTGGCGGCGTTCTCGAATTGCTGCGGCATCCACGAGTTTGGCGTTGCGGCGATGAGTTCGGTGGCGCGGGCGATGGCGCCCTTCATGCCTTTTTCACGCGGCGTCAGGTCAAAGCTCGCGCCATAGGCGAGCATCAGGCGGCGGCGCTCGACCGACATGCTGTCGGGCATCACCAGCACCAGCTTGTAGCCTTTTACCGCCGCAGCCATCGCCAGGCCGACGCCGGTGTTGCCCGAGGTCGGTTCGATGATGGTGCCGCCGGGCTTGAGCGCGCCGGATTTTTCCGCCGCCTCAATCATGGCAAGGCCGATGCGATCCTTGATCGAACCGCCCGGGTTGCTGCGTTCGGACTTGATCCAGACCCGGTGCGTCGCGCCGAACAATTTGTTGACGCGGATATGCGGCGTGCCGCCTATGGTATCGAGTACGGAATCGGCTTTCACTAAAACCCCCGGGGCGGTTGCTGAAAAGGACGGTCATTCTGCGCCTGTTTGTCCGCACCCGCCAATTACCGGCGGGCATAAGCAAACAACGCCGGTGTCTTTGCCCGGGACGCGGACTAGGCCACCGCAGGCGCCTTGGGCGGCGGCCGGAAAATCACCAGCGACACAACGACCAGGGCCGCGCCAACCAGCTGCAGCGCGGTCAGTGTCTGTCCGAGCACCAGCGCCGCCAGCGCGATCGACACGATCGGCTCGAAGTTCATGTAAAACGAGGTGCGCATCGGGCCGAGGCCGGCGGTCACCCACAGCATGCCCAGCATGCCCGCGCCATAGGCGAGCGGAACCAGCGCCAGCGCGGTGAGGCCCAGCGCACCGGATGGCATGGCCGGCGTGCCAAAGGCGAACAGGCAAAGGATGATCACACCGGTTGCGGAAATAAACATGTGCAGGCTGCGCGCATGCGAGGGCGCGGCGGCAAGGTATTGGGTCGAGAGCGACAGCACCACCACCCAGGCCAGCGCGCTGAAAAGGGCGAGCGCCACGCCAACCGGATCGGGCAAGACCGGCGCCACACCCAGGGTGAGCGTCAGACCGGCAAACGCAAGCAGCACGCCCACCGCGCCCGCGGGGGTAAAGCGCTCGTGGCCGCGCATCCAGCTCCACAAGGCCATCCACACCGGGTAGGTATAAAACACCAGGATCGCCACCGGCACCGGCACGCGCTCGATGGCCAGGTTGAGCGTGATGTTGTTAAAGCCCAGAATCAGCCCGATGGCCAGCGCAATCCGCCGCTCGCGCGGTTGCAAGCCCAGCGGCGCGCGCGTGGCGAGCAAGAACAGCGCGATGGCGAGCGTGCCGAAACCGTTGCGCACCAGCACCACCGTGAGCGCATTGCTGCCGGCGGCAAAGGCGAGCTGGGTCATCACCGATACCGTGGACAACACGACGGCAAACAACAGTGCGTGGGCGGGAGTGGCGCGCAAGGGAAGGAAGTACCGCGAAAATTAAACCGGCCCGATACACCACCGGGCCGGACAACGCCCGATTAGAGCACGCCGGAGGTTCCGCCGTCGAGGTTGATGCTGCTGCCGGTGACATAACTTGCCGCCGACGAGGCGAGAAAAGCGATGACGTTCGCCACCTCTTCGGGCAGGCCGACACGGCCCAGCGGAATATCCCTGCCCAGGTTGGCATAAAACTGTTCTGCACTCAGATTGGCCTTGGCCGCCTTGGCATCCTGTTGCGCCGAACGGATGAGGCCAATGCACACGGTGTTGACCAGGATGTTGTGCGCGGCGTATTCCTTGGACAAGGCCTTGGTAAAAGCGAGGCCCGCGGCACGCGTCACCGTGGTCGGCATGGACCTGGCGCGCGGTTGCTTGGCGCCTATGGTGGTGATGTTGACAATGCGACCGCCACCCTGCTGCTTCATGTGCGGTATTGCCAGGCGCGCGAGCCGGATCGCACCAAAGAGTTTTAACTCCAGGTCTTCGCGCCAGGTTTCGTCGGTGACCGATTCGAATTCACCGGTCGACGAGGTGCCGGCGTTGTTGACAAGGATGTCGAGGCGGCCAAAGGCCTTGATCACCTCACCGACCAGACGCTCGCAGTCCGCCGCCTTGGCCACATCGGCCTGCACCGCCGCCACCTTGCCGCCGGCGGCTCCGATCTGCGCGGCGACGGCATCGAGGCCTTCCCTTCCCCGCGCCGCGATCACCACAGCGGCACCCTCTTGCGCCAGCCGCATCGCCGTGGCGCGGCCTATGCCTTGCGTGCCGCCGGTAACCAGTGCAACCCTGCCCTCGAGTTCGAGTTCCATCTGCCGTCCCTGTGTGTGTGTTGAAAACCAATGCGCCGCGTGCCGGCTAGAAAGCCTGCAGGAATTGCTCCATCCTGGCCCGCGGCAGGTACAAATCCTGCACATCGAGCGGCTTGGCCTGGTCGTGGACAAGCCGGCCGTGCAAATAAGTGAACTGGTGCTGCCGATGGTGCGAGACGCAATGGTAATGCGGCGTGGACAGCCCCGCCACCGCCATCACGCCGATTTTTGCACCGGCGGGAACGACAAACAGGTTGACCAGGGCGGCACCGTCGACGGCAACAATCGCCTCGGCGGCGCCAAACAGGGCGATCTGCTCGGCAAATGAAAGCTTCTCCGGATACGCCGTCTCAAAGCCTTTTGCCGCCAGCAGCGGCAGGATTTCCGCCTCGTTGGCGAGTGCGCGCCGCCCCAACCGATTGCGCGAAATGTAAATGCGCCGCCGCGCCGCGTTCCTTGGCACCAGATGGGAAAACCGGTCGCGCAGGAAACGCACCACTTCGGCGGGAATCACATGGCCCTGCGTCACCAGCGAGGGGATGACAAGATCGTCACACAGCAGTGATTCGTCCGCAGCCAGGAACAGGCGCCGCTCCGGCGTGACACCCAGCTCATCGAGCATGGCGATTTGGCTGGGCGCGAGCCCGCTGCACAACACCATCGGCAGCGCGTGCAGGGCTGCGTCCGCCTCGACATGCATCATGCGCGCGACGCCCTCGTAAACCCAGTGAAAATAATTGGTGTGCCCGCCGATAAGCACGCAGGCCCCGCGCTGGATGCGCTGGCGCGGCGGCGCTTCGAGCAAAACCTCGCCGGCGCGATTCCAGTACTTGACCAGGATTCCCTTCACCGGATAGACATCGGGCGTGGTCACCAGGTCGTCGATGAAAAAATGCCCGTCGGACGACAACACGGCAAATTGCTGCGGGAATACCTCCGCGCCGGCAATCCGCGCAATAAAGCGCTCGCGCAGCCCGCCTTGGTATGCCGGCCACAGCGCGGCCTCCCCGGCAGGAATGGTTCGCGGCGCCGGCACCCCGGTATGGCGTGCCGGCTCGACACAGCGATAGCCGGCCTTGTGTCCGGCGCACCACTCGCGCAGCGAAGATCGCACTGCATTGAGCAGGCGTGGCGGTGCCCGCCCGGGGGACGCCAACCGGTGCGCGGCAAGATAGGCGTCCCTCGCCCCGGCGTGCTGCCCGAAATGAAAGTGCATGCGCCCGGATTCGCGCAACGCCGCGGCGTTGTCCGGCGATATTTCCAGCAGCTGCCGCAATGTCTCCAGTGCATCGACATACCAGCCGAGCTCGTGCTGCGTCCAGGCCGCCTGCAAATAGGCGTCCGCTGATTTGGGTTTCAGCCGCAGGCACTGCTCATAGGCCTCGACCGCTTCCTCAAAGCGCCGCTGCGCGTGCAATGCGCCGCCGAGAAAAAACCAGGCGCTGGCGTCCCCCCTCTCGCCCGCAAGCAGGCGGCCGCAGCCCGCCTCGGCCTCGGTGTACCAGCCTTTTTCGAGCGCATGCTGCACCAGCGCCGTCAGCGCCGCCCGGTCACCGCCCAGTGAATCGAGTGCGCGCCCGAATGCGTCGCGGGCGCGCGGCTTGTCGAGATCGGCGTGGTACGCCTCGGTGAGCGAGACAAACACCGGTGCTGTCGCCGTGACGTGCCCGGCGGCAAGCGTCAGGCGCGCAAGCGCCTCTTGCACCCTTCCGCGCCGCAGCTCGATGACGCCGACAAGATACAGTGGGAAAAAATGCGCCGGCAGCGCCTGCTGCAGCCTCACGGCGGCCAGCGCCGCTTCGTCCAATCGCCCGGCGGTGAACATTTCAAGTGCAGCGCCTGTGTCCGGGTGCCCGCGCAGGTCCTCTGGTATATCCATGGCGTGATGATGCACCAGATTGGCGCCGACCAGATAGCACGCCAGGGCACGTCGTGCCAGATGCGCAGATCCCTGTGCCTGCCGCTTGTACATTGTCGCAGCGCCCCCGGAAAAGTCCCGGTAGCCGGATGCGGGCTGCCGGGGAAATGGATGCACCTTAATGAAGAGGATGCGGAACACTCAAGGCGATTTTCGGCATCAGCGGCGACTGGTTCTACGCGCTGCTGTACATAGGGCACACTTTCAGGGACAGGCGCACCAAACAAGCGCCCGACGAGGCTCGGAGTGGCAGCTGACTTATACTCGGCACTCGTTTGCGCACTTCCCATCCTTTCCGGAGCCTCCCGCCATGTCGATGTCCCTTATCCGTTTGATCGCCGTTGCCTTTGCCGCCCTGTGTCCGGTGTTCGCCGGCGCCCAGGCCGTCGAACAACCCACCGTCAAATTCACGCTCGACTGGGCATTCCAGGGGCCGCAGTCGATTTTTACCTACGCCGCCGAGAGTGGCGCGTTCAAGAACGAGGGCCTGACGGTGCAGGTCGATCGCGGCGCCGGATCGGCCGACGCGGTGTCGCGCGTCGCCACCGGCACCTACGAATTCGGCTGGGCCGAAATGAGCGCCGTCATCAAATACAACGCCGACCATCCCGACCGCCCGTTGATCGCCGTCTACGTCACCCATGAGAACTCGGCCAATGCCGTGATGAGCATCAAGGGCCGCGGCATCGCCGTACCCAAAGATCTCGAGGGCAAGAAAGTCGGCTCCACCGCCGGCAGCGCAGCGCGCGACGTCTTCGACGCCTTCGCCAGGGTCAACGGCTTCGACCCGGCCAAGATCAAGACGGAGACCGTGACCGGGGCGCTGCGCGAAACCATGCTGGTGCGCGGCGACGTCGATGCCATCCTCGGCGCCACCACCTCGGGCGTGTTTACCATCAAGGCGCTGGGCACCAAAATGGAAGACATCATCGTCATGCCCTACGGCAAGTTCGGCGTCGAGCTCTACGGCCACGCCGTCATCACCACCGCCGCCTTCGCCGAGAAAAACCCCAAAACCGTGACCGCCTTCGTCAAGGCCGTCAACAAAAGCCTGATTGCGGCCATCGCCAATCCGAGGACCTCGGTCGCCTCGCTCAAGGCGCGCGACGGCCTTGTCGATCTTGCCCTTGAAAACGACCGCCTACTGCTGATGCTGCGTGACATGGTGGTGACGCCCAACACGCGCGCCGAAGGCCTGAGTTCGGTGTCGCGGACGCGCATGACAAAAACCATGCAGAACATTTACGACGCCTACAATATCAAGACGGTGCCGGCGCCGGAGAAGGTCTATACCGAAAAATTCCTGCCACCCAAGGCGGAGCGCATCCCGCCGGCCATCGGTTCCTAAGCCGGCATGACCAGCCCGATTACCAGGGTCGCCCTCGTCACCGGCGCATCGCGCGGCATAGGCCGGGCGGTGGCGCGTGAGCTCGCCGCCAAGGGCTTCGCAATTTATCTAGTCGCCGAGTCGACGCGCGAGGAGCTCGAAGCGGTGGCCGCCGAATGCAAGGCCGCGCATCCGCAACATGCCGACGCGCATTACGGCCTGTTCGACCTGGAGCGCGCCGACACGCCGGCACTGGCGGCCGCTGCAGCCATCAAGGCGCTGGGCCGCATCGACGTGCTCGTCAATAACGCCGGCATGCGCATACGCCATCCCTTCGGTACCTTCACCGCCGACGAATTCGACAAGGTCGTCGCCGTCAACCTGCGTTCGGCGTTTTTATTGAGCCAGGCGGTGTTGCCGGCGATGCGCTCGCAAAAGGCCGGGCGCATCATTTTCATGGCCAGCCAGCTGGGCATGGTGGCCGACCCGGGCGCCGCGCTCTACGGCCTGACCAAGGCGGCGCTGATTTCCCTCGCGCGCTCCATGGCCTTTGAGCTCGCGCCCGAGGGCATCATCGTCAACGCCGTCAGCCCCGGCCCCATCGCCACCGATTACTACAAGGCGCGGCTGGAACACGAACCGGGCTTGCTGCAACAACGCCTGGCGGCGATTCCGGCCGGACGCCTCGGCACCGAAGAAGAAATCGCCGAAGTCATCGCCTTTCTTGCCACCACCTCGGCCACCTTCATGCAAGGCCACAACCTCGTCGTTGACGGCGGCTTCGTCATTCACTGACTGGCTGGAAACCCTTGCAGGGCGCGCTTCGGCCGGTAGGCCGAAGCTGCTCGATGGGCGCCGAGAGATCTCGGCGAATTCCCCATCTCGCCTCGACTGGCGGGGCTTTCCAGCCGATTGCATGCTCTAGCGCGGCTCGAAATTACCGTTCATTTCCTTGCCCCAGAACTCGGGCGACCATTCCGGTCCCCAGGCGTAAGGCAGCTCATTCCAGTCGCGACATGCCCAGGTATCCGATATCTTGTCCATGTCGGCGTAGTACTCCACCCAGCTGCCCCAGGGATCGCGCGTGTAGTGAAAGAGGTTGGAAGCGAGCGCGTGGCGGCCAGGGCCGAAGGCCTCCTTGTAGCCGGCCTTGTTCATGCGCCAGGCACCGAAGCCAATGTCGTCGATGCTCGGCACCTGGAAGCTCGAATGCTGGAAGCCGCGGTGCGTGCCGTTGATCAGTCCAAAGCAGTGATGGTCGATCACGCCGCTGCCCGCGGCCATGAATGCAACCTTGCCGGCGGCGCGGTCGGTGGTGCGAAAGCCCAGCACATCCGTGAAAAACTTTTCCGCGCGCTCCCAGTCCTGTGTGAACACCAGCATGTGGCCGATGCGCGAGGGAGGCGTGCTGCGGCTGAGCTCCTTCCACAAGTGCACGTCCACGCGCTCGGCGCGGCCGCCGCAATTGCTGCGCGGCATCGCCACCACCGGACCGGGCGCCGGACGCATCGGGTGCAGGTTGATGAGCGTGCCCCAGGGGTCGCGAAACCACAGGCCGGCACGGCCGCCGCCCGCGGGCGCGCTGTCCGAAACCTCAAGACCCGCCGCACGCAGCTTCTCGCCGAAGGCGTTCTCGCTGCCCGGTTCGATAAAAAACGACAGGTGGTGCATTTTCTTCTGCGCACCGGTGCTCACCACGATCTCGTCGTTGGGGCGGCCGGGGCTGCGCAGCAGCAGCAGGCCGTCACGGCGTTCGGCTGCAAGACCGAAGGTGGTGTAAAAGCGCTCGGCCACGTCAAGGTCGGGCACCTCGAGTCCGTAGCCGCACAATCCGAGAACTTTACTCATGCTCCCACTCCTCTCAAGCGTCCGGCAGAACGGCGATGGCGCTGATCTCGATGAGGTAGTCGGGTGAGACCATTTTGCTCACCTCCACCATGGTCGAGGCTGGCAGCGGCGGCTGGAAGTATTCGCGCCGCACCTTGTGAATGGCCTCGAAGTGCTCGATGTTGCGCACATATACGTCGACGCGGCAAATGTCGGCCAGCGTGCCGCCGGCGGCCTCTACTGCGGCCTTGACGTTTTCGCACACCTGTCGCGTCTGCGCGTCAATATCGCCAATGCCGGTGATGCTGCCGTCCGGATGGCGCGCCGTCATGCCCGAGATGAACACCAGCTTGCCGCGTGCCTCAATCGTGGTGGCATGCGAAAAATGCCCGTTGGGCTGGCGTAATTTTTCCGATTTGATCTGCTGCTTGGCCATGTCGCTTCCTTTCTGGTCGTTATGGTTATGCGTTCTGGAAAATGTTGTCGGTCGAAACACCGAGGCTGCTTGCAAGTGCGGTGAGCTGCTTAACCGTGTCGGCGGCGAGCGGGCAGGCCGTCGCATTGGCAAGGCGCGTCCGAATCGCAGGCCCACCCGGGGCGAACACGCGCTCGACGCCGGGCGCGCGCGCGGAGGCTTCGACCCTGCCGGCGAAGGCGCCGGCCGCATCTTCAAACACCGTGCGCGGACAAAAGTACTCGACGTCAATGGCGAGAAAGAAATGCGCGCAGCCGTAGGTGAGCGCCGGGTCTCCATAGAGCGGGCGCACGGCGTCGGCGATCGCGCCCGAAGACAGTCCGCCGCAAAGCAGGTCGATCATGAAGGCGAGACCGAAACCCTTGGGGCCGGCGGCCGGCAACAGCATGCCCTTGATGGCTTCGGCCGCATCGGTTGTGGATTGCCCCTTGGCATCGGTCGCCCATCCCTCGGGTATGGGCTGGCCGGCGCCCGCCGCGAGGCGGATCTTGCCCATCGCGCTGGCGCTGGAGGCCATGTCGAACACCACCGGCTCCCGCCCTGCGGCCGGTATCGCGATGGCGAGCGGATTGTTGCCGACGACGCGTTCCGCGCCGCCGGGTGCCGGCATCAGCGGCCGCGTATTGGACATCACAATTCCAAGCAACCCGTGCGCGGCGAGGTCCGCCGCCCACTTCCCGGCGGTGCCAAAGTGAAAGCCGTTGCGCACTGCCACTGCGGCCAGCCCGTGCACGGGTGCGCGCCCGATGAGCAATTGCACCGCCTGGCGCGAGCTAAGCTGTCCGAGCATGTTCTGCGCATCGAGCACGATGGCGCTGCCGCGATCACTGGCGACCACCGCTTCTGTGCAGACCGATACCGAGCCGGCACGAATACGCTCGGCATACATTGGCAGCAGCATCAAACCGTGCGAGGGAATTCCCTCGAGATCAGCGTCGACCAGCGCTTCGGCGACGACCCGTGCCGCGTCAGCCGGCAGTTTCAGCGCCGTGAATATTCCGGCGACAAGACCGATCAGGCGCTCCGGGCTGGCATGCATGTTTGCACTCATTTTTTAACGCTAGCCTTTGTGGTGCGACGACGAAATCCACGGCGTAAGGAGGTGTTCAACAAGCGCCACCGCGCCGTAGAGCAAGAGACCCAGTATCGCCAGGCCGCCGAGCGCGGCAAAGGCGAGCGGTGTATCGACCTGCGAGTTGGCCGACAGCAGCAGGTTGCCCAGGCCTTCGGACGAACCGACAAATTCGCCTATCACCGCGCCGATGACCGCAAGCGTGATCGCAACCTTGCATCCGGCGAGCACGAAAGGAAGCGAAGCGGGAAATTGCACCTTCATGAAAATCTGCAGCCGCGAGGCGCGCAGCGAGTGCGCCAGTTCAATCAGGTCGTGCGGCGTTGCGCGCAGCCCGGTGGCCGTATCCACCAGTATCGGGAAGAATGCCACCAGCCAGACCATGGCGAGCTTGGACTCCATGCCGGTGCCCAGCCACACCAGCACGATGGGCGCGAGCGCGACCTTGGGTACCGACTGCGTGGCGATCAAGAGCGGATAGAACATCTGGTTGAGCGTGCGCGAATTGGCCACCGCCACGGCAATGGGCACGCCCAGCAAAAAAGCGAGCGCAAAGCCATAGACGCATTCCTTGAGGGTAATCCAGCCTTCGCTCAGCAGGAGGCCGCGCTTGGCGATGGCGGCATTGAGCACCTGCAGCGGGGTGGGCAGAACCGCTATGGAGACCTTGAACTCGACGACATAAAAATGCCATGCGGCAAGCAGCAGCAGCGCGCCGACGACCGGGTAGAGGTATTTTTTCATGCGGCGTGCCTGCCCTTGAGCACGCCCAGGGCGGCACTCGCCTGGTGCTCAAATTCGGTGAAGGCCGGCGAGTAACGCATTTCGGCGTTGCGCGGATAAGGGAGATCAACATGGATGTGCTCGGCAATGCGCGCCGGCCGCCGGCTGAACACCATCACCTGGTCGGACAGGTAGACCGCCTCCGAAATACTGTGCGTAACGAACATCACCGTGGCACGCGTGCGCTGCCGGATGTCGAGCAGGAGGTCGTGCATTTCCATGCGCGTGAGCTCATCGAGGGCGCCGAAGGGCTCATCCATCAGCAGCAGCGCGGGCTTGTGGATGAGCGCCCGGCACAGCGACACGCGTTGCTGCATGCCGCCCGAGAGCTGGTGCGGTCGCGACTTGCCAAATCCGGCGAGGCCGACCATTTCCAGCAGCTCCCCGGCCCGTTGCTTCGCCGCCGCGTCGCGCTTATGCAGGATTTCCATCGGGAAGAGCACATTGTCTAGCACCGTGCGCCAGGGCATCAGGTTGGGCGACTGGAAGACAAATCCAAAATCGCGCTGCGGCCCCGACACGACCTGGCCGCGTATGCGCACCGTACCGCTGCTGGCGGTCGAGAGGCCCGCGACGATGCGTAAGAGGGTGGTCTTGCCGCAGCCGCTGGGCCCCAGAAACGAGACGAGTTCGCCCTCGACCATGCTGCACGAGACGCTGTCTATGGCGACCAATGGCGCGTGCCCGTCCCGCGCCGGGAAGCGCTTGTGGATGTTTTCTATTTCGCCGAAAGGCGCGGCGGTGACGCTCACTCGGGACTTTCCTGCTTTACGGCGTGATGGGCTGTTTGGGCAGGAAGTCGGCGCTGTAGATGTCTGCAAGCGCCGGGGCGGCGCCCTCGACGCCGATGTTCTGCACCACAAAGTCCAGGCTCTTTTTCATCTTGCCCGCGTCCATCCAGCCGAGACCCTTGGCGCGCGTATCGGCCGTTACCGCGAGGTCGCGCACGATCTTGAGCTCGTCGATGATGGTGTCGCGGTTGAGGGCCTTGGCGTACTGCAGCTGCAGGTCGGCCGCCTGCTCCGGATTTGCGAGAGCGTCCTTCCATCCGAGCAGCGACGCGCGCACAAAGGCGCGCACCAGCTCAGGATTGCTCTTGATCAGCGAGTCGCGCGCGAGGATGCCGTTGGCGTAAAGCTCCAGGCCCTGGTCGGCGAGCAGGAAGGTCTTGAGCTCGCCCGACTGCAGGCTGCGCTTGATGCCCGGTTGCGCAAGGATGAAGGTTTCGATCGACGGCATCTTGCCCGACAGCAGCATGGCCACGCGCGCCGAACCGTCAACGTTCGTAAACTTGACCGTGGAGGGATCGACGCCCTTTTCCTTCATGAAGCCCTGTATGACCTTGGGCGTGAAGCTGCCCGCACCACTCGCAACCTCGAGGCCCTTCAACTGCTCGACAGTGGTGACGTTGGCGCCAGGGTTGAGCGAGAAAATCGCGTAAGGCGCCTTCTGGTAGTTGACCGCGACGACCTTGGCCGTCGATGCGCCGCGCGCGCGCGCCTGCACCAGTGCCGGCACGTCGGTAAAGGCGAACTGCGCGACGTTGGCCTCCAGCGCCTGGATCGCCTGCGCGGTGCCCTGCGCCGGGATGATCTTCACGTTCAGTCCGGCATCCTTGTAGTAGCCCTTGGCGAGGGCCACATACCAGGGCGCGTGGCGGCCGAGCACAATAAAGTCCAGCGTCAGCGTGACTTCGGTCAGCGGCTTGTCCTGCGCCAGCGCGACACGGCCCGCGCCCGGTCCCACCAGCGCGAGTCCCAGGATGCAAATCAGCATTGCTCTCAACATGGCATATCCCTCCGGTCGTAGTCCGTCAACGGTTGGTTAACTGTCAGCTGCAAGAATCCCTTTAACGCTTTGTCCGCTTTGCCGGCTTCGCAGATTTTATGGCCTTTGCGGCTTTGCTACCCTTCTTTGCGGTCTTGGTGCGCGTCGCGCCGACTGCTTTGCCGGCGGATGTTTTTTTCTTTGCCGGGACCGCCTGTTTGGTAGTGGTCTTCTTTTTGGCCTTTTTTACGGCGGCGGCGATCGGGCCGACCGTTTTTTCGGAGTGGTACACCGGACGCTCGAAGTAATGCGGGCCGTCGTACATTTCCAGCATGAGTGAATCCTTGCGAGCCATGGTCGGGCCGTGCGGGTGGCCCTTGGGGTTCATGTAAAAGCTGCCCGGCTTGAGCACCACGCCGGTCGTTGTGTAGGCGTATTCGCCTTCGAGACAGTACATGAACTGGTTGGATGCGTGCACGTGCCGGACCGGCACGCCCGAGCCCTTGGGGCATTTGAACAGCGAGATCGTCGCGCCGGTTTCAGGATGCTGCCAGAGGGTGTAGATCTGGAAACCGGCGGGAGTGGTTTTCCATTTTTTCGGGTCCAGCTTGTTCTGCGGGATCAGCAATTCCTTGGTGCGCTTAGCCACGTGCGGCTCCTTGTTGATGACGTGCGTAATGACGTGCGGTGTCGATGTATGGTGTTGATGAATGTTACGTGATATTTTACAGATTCGCAATTACTATGCTTTTGCCTGACCGCAAGCTCAGTATTCACCATTGCGCTGTCGATTGCCTGTCTCGCCCCGCCCGGAGCGCAGGCGCAGCCCTGCCCGGTCCGCCCCATTCGCATCATCGCGACCAATCCGCCGGGGGGGTACCGACGATACACTCGCCCGCAACCTCGCCGATGAGCTCGGCCGATCCCTTGCGCAGCCTGCCGCGGCCGAAAACCGTCCGGGCGCCAACGGCAACCTTGGCGCGCAAATCAGCATCAAGAGTCCGCCCGACGGATACGCCATGCTGATCACGCCGCCCGGCCCGCTCGCCATCAACGCCAGCCTTTACGCAGTGCTCTCTTTTGACCCGAAGACGGCGTTCGCCCCGGTGACAATCGTTGCCATCGCACCGCTCATGCTGGTCGCTCATCCTTCGCTGCCCGCTGCAAACCTGATGGAACTCATCGACTGCGCCAAGGCCAATCGCGGAAAAATATCGGCCGCTTCGCAGGGCAACGGCTCTACCGGGCATCTTGCCCTCGCGCTGTTCAAATCCATGGCGGGTGTGGACATCGTCCACGTACCCTACAAAGGCAGCGCGCCTGCGCAGGCCGGCCTGCGGACCGGGCGGCGCTGCGCAAGCCCGAAATGCAAGCGCGCTTTGCCGCGCTGAGCGTCGAATTACGCGCCATGAGCTCCGACGAGTTCGCGTGTCATATCCAGGCCGAGACGGAAAAATGGGGACGTCTCTTGTGCCATTCGGGTGCGCGCGCCGACTAGCTGCGCACCAGCGCCTGCAAGTGCAGGCGAATCGCCCCAGCGGCACCGTCCGCGTCGCGGGCCGCGATGCACGCCAGCACCTTTTCATGTTGCTCCTGCACCTTGGCGTAGTCGCGTTGACCCGCTACGGCGGTGGACCACAAAGGCGTGGAGCGCTGGTGCAGCATATTAAGAACTTCGGCAATGACCGGATTGTCGGCGCACTCGGCAAGGCCGCGGTGAAAATCCTGGTCAAGCTCCATCAATCCCTGACGGTCTCTTGCCGCCACCAGCTTTTTGCCCTCAGCCAGCCGCGCCTTGAGCGCGCGCAATTGCGCATCAGTGGCACGCTCAGCGGCAAGCCGCACCATCGCCACTTCCAGCGGGATGCGCGCTTCGACTACCTGGTCGACTTCCTTTGGCGACCATGAGCGCACCAGGATTCCCTTGCGCTGGATAACCTCGAGCAGGCCATCATGCTGCAGCCGGTGCACCGCGTAATGCACCGGCGATCGCCCCAGGCCAAGCCGATCCGAAAGCTCCTGGACATTAAGAAAGGTCCCAGGAGCCAGTTCCATCGCGAGGATTTGCCACTTGATCGCCTCGTAGGCTTCGTCGCCAAGCGATCCCTTGGGTAGCGATTCGATGATCGCCTGGTCCCGCTTCGAACCGGTGTTGCGCCTCGGTTCCTTCAGATCAATACGTTTGCGCTGCGGCTCCATGCCCTGCGTTCTCCTTGTCGCCCTCGCCGGAGCCTCTCTGGTATGTGGTCGATTTATAACATGTTTCGTAACGTTTCATTCCAAGGCGCTGGGTGCTTGGGCCCGCCGCCGGTGCGGCTCAAAAGCCTGATTGCCGAAAATCAGGTGGTCCGGCGCGACACTTCCACGCGCGCACCCTTTGCCCCGCGATGGATGGCCTCGAAAAGGTCGCTGGGGCTGTGGTGCGAGTCGCTCACGACAATGCCGCGCGAATTCAGGGCATCCTGGAGCGCAGCGCAAAGCGTGTGCAGCGGCCCGCCGCCGCCTTCCCCCATTCCTTTCGCGCCGTTGAAGGTGAAAGGCGAGGGCGACTCCAGGTTTCCGTACTTGATCGTCGGCATGTTCAGGATGGTGATCGGGCAATAGTCGCTGAACGAACTGGTCAGCAGGTTCCCATGCTCGTCGTAGTCCAGTGATTCCATCAGTGCCGCGCCGATCCCGTGCGCCGCGCTGCCCAGCACCTGTCCGCGCACGATCGTGTGGCTAATGACTCGCCCACAGTCGTCCACTGCGGAGTAGTCCAGGATGTGCAGGTTATGGGTGTCCGGATCCACCTCAATCACTGCGATGTGCACCTGGCACGCATAGGTGAGGGTGAGGTTGCCGTACTTGCGCTTCACATCGGGCAACTCGAACGGGGGGCGATAAATGTAACGCGCGTTCAGCGTAATGTCGGAGATTTCTGCCGCCATGCCAGCGGTGCGCATGTTCACGATGGTCGAGAGCTCCGCGAAACTCACCGACATGCCATCGCTGCGGGAAACGGACGGCACGCCTTTGACAGCGGCGATCGTCATCGTGGACGGATCGGCCTTCAGCACGTGCGCAGCCATTCGAAGCAGCTCCGTGCGCAGCAGGCCGCACGCGCCGTGTATAGCGCCGAGGCTGGTGACGACGAACTGGCTGGCGTAGGTCCCGGAGTGTGAGGTGTGGGTGTTGCGCTCCGTGTCAAATCCGACCTGAACCATCACCCAGTCCTCGCCGATGCCGAACTCCCGTGCAACGACCAGCGCGGCGATCGTCTCGTGGCTCTGCCCCTGCGGGACCGAGCCCACGGCCACCGTGAGGCGGCCGTCCACGCCGAGGCGCACGTTTGCCATCTCCGAGTTTCCTGTGAACGGCGAGTTTGGATTGATTATGCGCGACTGGCCGAAGTTGTTGGTACCCGAGTCCAAAGCCGTTCCAATGCCCATCCCCACGATGCGCCCTTGCCCGCGCATCGCCGCAATCCGCTCCTCCCACGCACTCCAACCAATCAGCTCCTGGGCTTTCGTCAGCATCGCGTGGTAGTCGCCCGAGTCGTAGACGCAACCGTTGGGTGTGGTCCACGGAAATTCCGGCACATAGTTGCGCCGTCGGATCTCGTCGGCGGGAATGCCCATACGGTGGCCGCAGATGTCGATCACGCGCTCGAGGAACCAGACATGCTGCATTCGCGAGAAGCCGCGGTTCGGCCCGACTGGGCACTTGTTGGTCACCGCCTGCTGCATGTCGATGCGAAGGTTCGCCAGCTTGAGCGTGCCCGGTGCCACTTGCGACCAGATCACGCATCCAAGCGGCTCGTAGCGCGGATAGGCACCGCAGTCGTCCACGTGCCGCGAGCGGATGGCTGTAATCTCGCCGTCGGTCTTCAGCGCTACCTCGGTGTCCAGGAACGTACGTTCGTTGCCGTGGGCGCTGGCCTGCATGTGCTCGCGCCGTGTCTCGATCCACTTGACCGACCGGTTCCCGGCCTTCCTGGACAGCAGCGCGCAGATGATGATGTATGGATAAAGGTTCTGCTTGATACCAAAGCCGCCGCCGATGTCGTGGGTCCGGATGCGCAGCTGCTCCGGCGATATCCCCAGCGCAGGCGCAAGGAACTTGATGGCGATACCAGGCTGTATGATGTTGCAGAACACGTCCAGCCGGCCGCTGGCTTCCCATGTGGTCACGACTGCGTAGTTCTCCAACGGTGTGCTGGAGAAGCGATGAAAATGCAGCCGGTCAATGCGAACGACCACGTCGGCTTGCTCGAACGCCTTGTCAACCTCTCCCCACTCGAACACCGAAGAAAATGTCTGGTTGGTTCCCACTTCCTCGTGGAGCAATACGCTGGTAAGTAGGGCATCGACCGCGTTAGTGACCGCGTCCAGCGGTTCGTATTCGACGCGTACCGCCTCGGCCGCATCCGCCGCGATGGCGGGGGAGGTGGCTGCGATCGCGACTACGGGCTCTCCCTGGAAGCGGGCCTTGTCGATGGCCATGCAGAAATCTACGATGCCGTTGGCCGGTGGAGGCGCCATCGACGGAAAGCGTGACGAGAGCGCCTTCACCTCTTCGCCGGTGAGGCAGCACACTACCCCGGGGATGCGCTGCGCCTCGGAGATATCAACGGAGAGGATGCGCGCGTGCGCGTATGGCGAGCGCACAATCGCCACATGCAGGTCGCGCGATCCCTGCTCGTCGTCCACAAAGCACCCGTGGCCGCGCACCAGCCGGTTGTCTTCTCTACGGTTGAGCCCGCTCATCGCGAATCCCCTTTCCCCATGCCGAGTACCGCCAGCAATCGCGCCCACCATCCGGAGTGCGCGATCGGGACCGCATCGTCCGGTGAGTTGCCGGCCTGCGCCTGCGTGGGCCCGCCGCCCAGGGCGGTGCGCAGCGCGTCGATCATGGCCTGAACATTCCGCTTGGCAAGCGGCATCAGGATACCGTTGGCGATCGACGCCAGCGTTCCCCGCACCAGCGTCTCGCTTCGCCAGACCACGCGCGTGCCAGTGCCTCGTGGCGCCAGCTCAAAGCCGATGTCCGAATCGGCCATGCCCAGCGTATGCCGCGTCGAACTTTTGTATCTCGCGCGGGTCCCGGCCAACAGCTCCACCACGGTTACCGTGGCCTCGACCGTGCCTCGGATCTGCGGCACCCCCACTTCCAGGATCACTTTGAATCGCTGGCTTTCGACCTCGCGCAGTTCCCGGAACATCGGCAGCAGGGGCGCGAACCGCATGGGATCGGTCAGGAAGGCGAAGACTTCTGTCGGCGTGGCCTCCACATCGAAGGAACCGTCCAGTTGGAGTTTCATCGCGTCTTTCCCTGTGCTGTCGCCGCCGCGAGCACGGCGGTGATGATGTTCTGGTAGCCGGTGCAGCGGCAGGTGTTGCCGGCGAGCGACTTGCGCACCGCAGCCTCGTCCACCTCGCCCGACTTTTCGAGTAGCGCGGTCGCCGCCATCAGGAATCCCGGGGTGCAGTAGCCGCACTGCAGCGCGTGGTGCTTGGAGAACGCTTTTTGCAGGGGGTTCATCTCCGCGCCCCGAGCAAGTCCTTCCACCGTGCGGACCTTGCGGCCATCGGCCTGCAGCGCGAGAACGCTGCAGGACTTGACTGGCTCGCCATCGAGCAAAACCGTGCATGCACCGCAATAGCTGGTATCGCAACCGACGTGGGTTCCGGTCAGGCCCGCGTCGGTGCGCAGGAATTCGACCAGCAGTCGGCGCGGCTCGACATGGCCTGTGTGGATCCGTCCGTTAATGTCCACGTTGATCGAGTGCATGGGTTGTTCAGCCATAGTAGAAGTGTGTCTGCAATGAAGTTTCCCCGCGCCGACGCTGCTCGATGACCGAAAATGCGCGGCGCACCAGTCCCGCCACCAGTGAACGTTTGTAGGCTTCGCTGCCCTTGTTATCGGCTAGCGGCTGCGCCGAGGCGGACGCCGCGCTCGCCACCGCCTCAATGGCATCGCGGTCCGGGATACGTCCTCGCAGTATCGGCGCCGCATCGATAACCAGCGGCGTAAGGGCCACGCAACCGAACGCCAGGTGCACATCACGGCAGCGATCTCCGTCGAAGGCGATCTGCAGCGCACAGCTCGCGGTCGGGTAGGCCGGGGCACAGCGTTTGAATGCGACGAACGCGCCGGTGCCATCGAGTGCGGCGGCACCGATGTGAACCGCGGCGATCAATTCGCCTGGCCGCAGTGCCGGCGCGTAGGGTTCGCGCAGCAGTTCGCGCACGCTCTGGGTGCGCTCGCCGGCCGCGCTGACGCAGCGCACCTGTGCATCCAGCGCGCAAAGTAGGGCTGGCCAGCAACTGCTTGGGTCTGCTTCGGCGATCGAGCCCCCCACGGTGCCCAAGGTCCTTGTTTGGGTGTCGGCGATTCCCAGTGAACAGTCGCTCAAGATCGGATGGCGTGCCGATACGTCCGAGGTGCCGATCGCCGCGTGCGTGGAAAGCGCGCCAAAGTGAACGCCGCTGGCGTCCTCATTGATGAAGTGCGCCTCGCTTACACGTCCGATATCGATCAGGTCGGTGGGCTTGAGCAGCCGCAATTTCAGCAGCGGGATCAATGTCTGTCCGCCGGCAAGGACCTTGGCGTCCGGCCCTAGCGAAGCGAGTGCGGCCGAAGCCTCGGCGAGTGACGAGGCACGGTGGTAGCGAAACGACGAGGGATACATATGCTCTCCTAGACGCTTATCTCGACCGGCGGCACCGCGGCATCTGTGGGTGGTGGCCCCAGGCTGGTTATCTCCGGATCGTTGTAGCCGGCCAACTGGCCGAATAGCGTGTCTGAATCGTCCAGGAACAGGCTTCTGGTCACACCATCGACGAGCCGCCGGACGCCGTACTTCATCCCGGTGATGGATGCAGCCGACAGGCCCATGCTGAGCGTGGCACCGTAGTTGTAATTGTGAATATGACGCAGCCATGGGGCACCGCCGGGCGTGCGTTCCTTGAACTCGAAACCCGGGCCGAGGTATGGCGAGCGCGACATGGACTCGTCCTGATCCCCGGCTGGCGGCGTATATCGGTCGCGCCACAGCGCGGCATGTGCAGCGATGCCCCGCAGTTCCCTGCGCGAGGCGAGTTCGTTGGTGATGCCGGTAGCGAAGATAAGAAAGTCGAACTGCAACCGACCTTTGGGCGTAACCACATCTACCGACTTGCCATTGTGTTTGGCCGATTGCCATTGCGCATCGGTCCGCAGGGTGAAGCTCGAATGCCGAGTGCACCGCCATAGCGTTTCCTGCGGCGGCGGCTGATTCATGCGTGCCACCTGGCGCATGAACCGCCAGCGCTTTTCGTCGGGCAGCGCGAAGTAATGTCCCAGGAAGCCAGAGAATTCGATCCACTTGTATGGATTTACCCGCGGGAACTCGGCGATACGCACACACAGGTCCACCGAGGCGGCTCCGTGTTCCAGCGCCATCGCAGCGTTGTCGAAGCCCGACGCCCCGCCTCCCATAATGCCGACCCGCTTACCCGACAGTGCCTTGAAATCGATCTCGCTATCGGTGTGCGCATGGCTCCCGGGCGGCAGACCGTCTGCCACGGGCGGGACATACCAGCGCCCGCTTCCATCCAGCCCGGTCGCCAGCACAACTTTGCGTGTGAGCAAAGTCTCGCCAGACGCCGTCGCGATGGCGATAATGTCGCCTTCGGGCCGGATGTCGGTTACCTCGACGCCGTTGCGCACCGGGATGCCGAGCACACGGCGGTACCACACCAAGTACTCCTGCCAGAGCGGGCGCGGAAGCTTTCCCATGGCTTTCCATGCGTCGGCGCCAAAGCGCGCGGTGTACCATGCTTGCGGCGTGAGAGAGGGATTGCCGAAATCCAGTCCGCTGCCCTGCTTCGGCGTTCGTAGCGTATTCATGCGTGCGAACGTCAACCAGGGGCCTTCCTGGCCCTCGGTACTGCGATCGAGTACGACCACGTTGATCACGCACTCGCGCATCAGGCCGAACGCTGCGGCAAGCCCGCTTTGGCCGCCGCCTACGACTACCACGTCGAACACGTGCCCGGCCGGGTTGTGCTTTTGCAACACCCAGGGCCGGCTGGGATACTCGTTGTAGGCTAGCTCGCGCCGGATACTCTCTTCGAGTTTATGCAAGCTCATCAGTGTGCCCGATCCGAGTATTGCACCCGCGCTGAACGACTGCCGACCACCGCGCCGAGCACAGTTTCCTTGGCGAATGGCGGCTTGTCATAGTCGGCCACCAGTGTTCCCTGGTGAACCACCAGGATGCGGTCGCAAAGGGCGACCAGCTCCTCTACTTCCGAGGAGACAAGCACTATCGCCGCACCTTCGCTCGCCGCCATGTTCATCAGCTGGTAGATATCCATTTTCGCACCGACATCCACAGCCTTGGTCGGGTCATCCATCAGCAGCACGCGTGCGCCCGCGGCCAGCCATTTGGCGATCACCACCTTCTGCCTGTTGCCGCCCGACAGCCGCTTCACCGGACACTCCGGATCGGCCGGGCGGATGTCCAGCGCACGGATCATCCTCAGCGCGAGCTTGCGCGCGCGGTTCGGCGAGAGTACGCCCAGCGTCTGCAAACGCCAGGCGCTTGGAAGCAGAATGTTGTCCTGGATTGACATGGCGGGAATAAGACCTTCCTTCATCGCGTCGCCCGGGATCAGGCAGATGCCCATGCGCACGCGCTGACGCATGCCCATTTTGGAAACGTCGGTGGCATCGAGACTCAGGCTGGATGGTCTCGCGCGGACCGATCCGCCGAGGTCGGCAAGTAAGTTATCCACGCCGGCGCCGATATAGGTGGGGATGCCTACGATCTCGCCAGCGGCCAGTTCGAACCCAACCCTGATTCCTGCATCCTCACGGTCACGCAACAGGTCGGCCGAGGAGAGCAACGGGCGCCGTCCCGCTTGCGTCGCGCGCTCGCGCTTGTTGTAGGTGCCAGGTTCCCTACCGATGATCAACTTCACCAGGGCGTCGCGATCCACCTCGGCACGTGGCACGGTTGTGATTGTTCGGCCGTTGCGTAGCACGGTGACCCGGTCGGCCACCGCCAAGACTTCTTCCAAACTGTGCGCGATCAGGATGACACAAGCGCCTTGTGCGGTCATTGCCCTCACCGCAATGAAGAGGTTGTCTGCCTCCGACGCACTCAGCGAAGCCGTGGGTTCGTCGAGCACCAGAATGCGCGAGGAAGTTCCAACGGCGCGTGCAATCTCGACAAGTTGCCGTTCGGCGACGCTAAGGTCGCGGACTTTGCTGTCGACTCGCGCGTCCATGCCGAACATGCGCAGCCTGTCGGCGGAGAGCCTGCGCATGGCAGTACGGTCCGGGATGCTGAACGGGCCCATCGCGATCCGCACAGGCGGATGGCCGAGGAACATGTTCTCGAAAACACAGAGTTGGTCGACCAGCTCGGAATGCTGGTGCACGACTGAGATGCCACGGTCACGCGCCTCCAGCGGTCCGGAGAATACCACCGGGACGCCTTCCAACTCCACACCGCCGGCGTCGGGCTGTTCCTCTCCGGCAAGGACACGCATCAGCGTAGATTTGCCCGCACCGTTCTCTCCCACTATCGCGTGTACCTCGCCGGCTCGGAACGACACCGACACATCCGACAGGGCCTGCACCGTGCCGTAGCGCACGCACACTCCGCGCGCTGCCAGGCAGGCGGGCACCTGCGCTACGGCAGACGGCGAGGTCACGACGGTAGGCGGCTGGGGCAAGGCGGTCAGTGGGGCATTTTCGTGTCGTGGATCAGCGCGGTTTCACGCCGAGGCGCTCGCGCAGTGGTGGGGGGATCAAATCGTAGGCGTTCTGCTGCGTGACCATGCTGAACTGCAGCGACACGAAACGTTGCGGCACCTTCTTGTTCTTCAAGAACTCCGCGACCGTGTCTGCCGCGAGTTTGCCCCAGCCGACCGGATCCAGCAGCACACTGGAAGCCATGTCACCGTTGTAAACCGCCGCGAGCGCAGGTGGCGAACCGTTCAATCCGGTTACTGCCACCTTGCCGGTCAAGCCGGCAGCTTTGACCGCCTGCGCCGCGCCCAGCGCCAAGTCGTCGTTCGAGGCGTAAATGCAAACAAGGTCGCGGTGCGCCACCAGCGCATCCTCAGCGAGTTTCAGCCCGTTTTCGCGCGTCTGGGTCGAGTTCTGCGAGAACGCGACGCGAAATCCCGCCGGCTCGACGACCGCGCGGAAGCTGCGTTCCTGGTCGACCATCACCAACGCGCCGGCCGGACCAAGCAGCATCGCTACCTTGCCCGGCTTTAGCGAATCGACCGCCCACTTGCCTTTTGCTGCGCCGACCTGCTTGAAGTCGATGCCGATGAAGGACTCCCACAGCGAGGAGTATTTGTCGTCCAAGGTGCGGGCCACCATGAATATCGGGATGCCCGCCGCCTTGGCTTTCTGCACCGCCGGCGCCGGCCCCTCGGTGTTCAACGGCGAGAGCAGTAGTGCATCCACGCGCGCCACGACAAGATCGTTGATGTTATTGACCTGCTCGTTAACGTCCGCATTGGCTGACAGCAACGTAACATCCATCTGCTGGGCGCCAAAAGCCTGCACAATGGATCTGCCCATGGCGATGTAGAACGGGTTCTGCGCTTCCGGCAGTGACACGCCGACCTTGAATCGCCGACCCTGAGCGTGTACGAAGCGTCCGGCGAACGCGAGGGGTAACGCGGCGCCGGTGGCGAGGATGAGTTTGCGTCGATCCATGACAAGGTCTCCTTGGTAGGGGTTTTAAGACTTCCGTTTTCGAAAATATGTCTACTTACGTGCGCTTCTTGACGGCATCCAGCGTCGCAGCGATCACCAGGATCGCACCGATAAACACACCCTTCCAGTGCGGGTGCACGCCGACGATATTCAGCCCGTTACCAAGCACTGTCAGCAGGAGTATGCCCAGCACAGAGCGCCAGAGTCTTCCCTCGCCACCGCTTAGCGCCGCGCCGCCCAGTACGACTGCGGCGATCGCCTCGAGTTCGTAGAGGAAGCCTGCTGTCGGCTCCCCGCCGCCGGTTCGGGCACACAGCAGCATGCCGGCGATGCCGCAGCAGGCACCAGAGATCGCGAAGGCCGCCACGCGAACCCGCGCTACGGCCACGCCCGACAGGCGTGCCGCTGTAGGATTGCCGCCGGTTGCGTACAGGTTGAGTCCGAAGGTCGTGTAGCGCAAAAGCAGCGCACCAGCGAAAAACACCGCGAAGGCAATCAGCGCCAGCACGGGTATGCCGGCCAAACGCGCCGTGCCGATTTCGGTGAAGGATGCGGGGAAGCTGTAGATTGCGCCGCCGTCGGCCAGAATCAGGGCAAGGCCGCGGCAAATATTGAGCGCCCCCAGTGTCACGATCAGGGGCGAGACATTCAAGTAACCGACGAATACACCGTTGATGATACCCACCAGCGCGCCGGTGCCGATTCCTGCGCACAAGCCGAAGGCGAGGCTGCCGGTCTGATCCACCACCATCGCGGCGACCACCCCCGCCAGGGCCACCACCGCGCCGGCGGACAGGTCAAAGCCACCGACGAAGATGACGAAACTCGCGCCCACCGTCACCACCGCCAGGATGGATACTTGGTTGAGAATGTTTGTGATGTTGGCGCTGGACAGCATCTTCGTGTCCATAACAAAGAACACGAGCAGAATCGCAACGAATACCGCCGGGACCACCAGCTGATCCCAGTTGAGCCGCAGCCAGTCGGCCCTGCAGGGGGCTGACGCGCCATCGTCCGAAGTTGATTCCGATGTCAAGTGCAGCTCTCCAGTCGGCAAACTATAGGAAACTCAATCATGCCGCTTTACCCCTGCGGCTCCTTGAGGATGAGGTGTCATGCTATCTGTAGTTTCTATGAATGTTATGTGATATTTTACTGAACGGCAAGGACAAGCGTTGTCCAAAGGGGTTTGAGTCTGAACGGGCAGTTAGGGTTGATCATGATGCGGAGCATGGGGGTCGAAATGAACGACAAGCGGTTGCAGACGTTGGCCCAGATACAGGCATTTCTTGAAGGGACGGTGACGGTCTATTTTGTGTTGGCTGCCGAGGAGCGCTACGGCTTTATCGCCCGCACCTTGCGGCGCTTCGGCTACGCGCGTCTGGTCTGAAGCGTGCCGACAAGGCCGTGGTGCTGCCTTTCTGGAGCGGATCAACGGCTATGCGCGCCAACAACTCACCCGGCTGGTCAAACGGTTCTGTGATCGACGCCCACTGATCAAGCGCTATTCCTAAAAACTGATGATGACACCCTACGAAAAAATAAAATCCCTGGATAAGGCCGAACAATTCCTCAAGCCAGGTATCACCTTCGAGCAGTTCGATGCACAAGTTGCCGCCATCACCGATAATAAACTCGCGCGGCACCTCAACAACGCGCGCGAAATTCTGTTTAAAACCATTTTTAACCGATCGAAAACAGCGGCCTGAACAACACCCCAACCCCGTTATGCAATCGGGTTATGCACAGGGTACGTAGCAAAAAAAATCACCTCTACTCAGCTCAGACTCATATCTCGATTGGAATGTACTTTACGGGACACGGACAATGCCAGAGTCTTTTCAGGATTTTCGCGGTACCAGTGCCAGTGCCAGGGGGCGTTGTCGTTTCATCCGCCTCTATTCGATATTCGCCGCGTTCCTCGTCTTTGCCCTACAGGCTCAGATCGCGCAGGCGCAGTCCTGGCCGGCGCGACCTTTGCGCCTCATTGCCACCAATCCACCAGGCGGTACCGCCGACACGCTGGCGCGCAGCATAGGCGCGGAACTGGGCGTGCTGCTCGGCCAGTCGGTGGTGGTTGAAAACCGCCCCGGCGCCAACGGCAACCTCGGCGCGGAAATCCTCGCCAAGGGTCCGGCCGATGGCTATACCCTGCTCATCACGCCACCAGGACCGCTCGCCATCAATGCCAGCCTGTATGCATCGCTGCCCTTTGATGCGCAAACGGCATTTGCGCCGGTGTCCCTGGTCGCCGTGGCGCCGCTGCTGCTGGTGGTGAACCTCTCACTGCCCGTTTCTAACGTGCGCGAACTCATTGCTTACGCCAGGGCAAACCCGGGCAAGCTGTCGGCCGCGTCGCAAGGCAACGGCTCGACCGGACAGCTTGCACTTGAGCTGTTCAAGTCCATGACCGGAACCGACATCGTGCATGTGCCCTACAAGGGCAGCGCGCCCGCCCTCACCGACCTGCTGGCCGGACGCGTGCAACTGATGTTCGACAACACCACCACCAGCCTGCCGCATGCGAAGAGCGGCGCCCTGCGCGCCCTCGCCGTGGCCGAAAAGAAACGCATTCGAGCCGCCCCCGATATTCCGACCGTGGACGAATCGGGCCTGCCGGGCTTCGAGGCGACACCCTGGTTCGGCATCGTTGTGCGCGCCGGCACGCCGCGCGACATCGTCGAGCGCCTGAGTGAGGGCATTGCGATGGCGCTGCGCAAGCCCGAGGTCGAGGCGCGCTTTGCCGCGCTTGGGGTGGAGTTGCGCGGCACGTCGCCGGATGAATTCGCGCGCCACATCCGCAGTGAAACGCAAAAGTGGGAACGCATCGTGCGCATCTCCGGCGCACGCGCAGACTAGCGGGAACTTACTTGCGCACCAGCGCCTGCAGGTGCTGGCGAACCGCCTCGGCCGCGCCCTCGGCATCGCGCGCGGCCACGCGGGCGAGCACCTTCTCGTGCTGTTCCTGCACCTGGGCGTAATCGCGCTGCCCCGCCACCGCCGTAGACCATAGCGGCGTTGAGCGCTGGTGCAGCGTTTGCAGCAGTTCGCCAATGACCGGATTGTCGGCGCAGGCGGCAAGACCACTGTGGAAATCGTGATCGAGTTCCATCAGGCCCTGACGGTTCTTTGCGGTAACGAGTTTTTTACCCTCGGCGAGGCGGGCCTTGAGCGCGCGCAACTGTTCCTCGGTCGCACGCGCTGCGGCGAGCCGCACCATCGCCATCTCCAGCGGAATGCGCGCCTCGACGACATGGTTGATCGCCTGCGGCGACCAACTGCGCACCAGGATGCCCTTGCGCTGTATTACTTCGAGCAGGCCGTCATGTTGCAAACGGTGCACGGCGTAATGCACGGGCGAGCGGCCCAGACCCAGGCGTTCGGACAGTTCCTGCACGTTCAAGAAGGTTCCCGGCGCCAGCTCCATCGTCAGGATCTGCCACTTGATGGCCTCGTAAGCTTCGTCGCCGAGCGAGCCCTTGGGGGCGGGCTCGAGCAGCGCCTGCTCCCTTGGCGCACGCGGTTCGCGTTTTACGCTCCGCGGTTCACCGCGTTTCTGACGCGTTGCCATATTCTTGCACGTCTCCTTTTTACGTGGTCGACACCCTTCCTCCGCAGTCGACTTTCTCGTCGCGCATTCTTATAGCATTTTTTCAGGCCCATGCGTGACCGGCGCGCCGCCGACTGCCTTACTCAGGCTTGATCCCGGCGGCGCGGATCAGACCGCCAATTTTCCTTCGCTCCGATGCGAGATGCGCGGAAAGCTCGGCCGGCGTGCCGCCGGCGGGCACGTAACTCATTGCCAGCATCCTCTGGCGCACATCCGGCATCTGGAGAACGCGGTTGACGTCGGCGCTGATGCGCGCCTGCAGGTCGGCCGGGAGGCCGGCCGGCGCGTGGAGGCTCAGCCAGGTGTTGAATTCAAAGTCCGGCAGTCCCTGCTCGGCGAACGAAGGTACGTCGGGTGCACCGGCAAAGCGCTGGGTGCTGGCAACCCCGAGCACCTTGAGTTTGCCTTGTCTTACCTGGGACATGGTCGAGACGTCCATCGCTACCTGAACATTCCCGGCCAGCAGGTCCTGCAACGCGGCGCCCATGCCTTTGTAGGGCACGTGCACCATGCGTATGCCGGTGCGCTGTATCAGGTGCTCGGTGGCCAGGTGAAAGGACGATCCGTAACCGGTGCTTGCATACGAAACCTTGTCGGGGTTCGCCCTGACGTAGCCAAGGAACTCCTGCAGGTTTGCAGCCGGGACCGAGGGGTGCACGATCAGGAAAATCGGGCTTATGCCAAGCAGCGCGAGCGAGGAAAAATCCCTGTCGGCGTCATAGGGCAGTTTCGCAAAGAGGAACGCATTGGCGACATGCGAGGTGATCACGCCCATGCCAATGGTGTACCCGTCCGGCGCGGCCTTGGCGAGGGCTTCGGTACCGATGATGGTGTTGCCACCGGCACGGTTCTCGACCAGCACCTGCTGTCCCCAAATCACCGAGAGTTTTTCGGCCACCACGCGCGCGACGCCATCGGCCGTGCCTCCGGCGGCCAGCGGCACGATCAGGCGCACCTGGCGCGCCGGCCAGGCTGATTGCGCCATTACGGGATTCGCCGCGAGGGCGACCAGAACGAGTAACAGCAGGCGGGTCAGGCGACGCATTGGTCACTCCGTCAAAATAGAACCCGGGTTGCGAAAACCCGTGGCCCTTTTTATAACATATCAAGTAACATATTTCAATCATGGATCCACGCCAACGCTTCGATTTCTCCCCGATCGTCAACCGCCCCCCCTCAAGATGCCAAATGGCGCAGGCGTCGCCGTTTATACGGTGGTCAACGTCGAGGATTGGGACTTCAACAAACCCGCGCCGCGCCAGTATGTCCTAGAGCCGCAAGGCGTCGCAACGGTGCCGGACGCGCAGAACCGGGCGTGGCATGAATACGGCTTGCCCGAGGCCATGTTCACCGCCGCATTTGACACCGCCCTGGATCCGGGCGTCGCGGCAGCAGCGAAATCCGCGCACCGCCTGCTCGCCGAAGTGGGCGGCGGCGGTTTTCCGACCTTCGTCCTCAAGCACAACGGGCAACGTGTCCGGCTGAACCACGCCGCCGGCCACTCTGATCCGCATGCCTTCGCGCAGGCACTGGCAAAGACACTGTTGTAGATGACCGGCTATCCACGACCAATCCCCGGATAATTCGCCAAGACAAGGAATTCATCAATGAAATCTATAGCGAAGTGCCGTCTGGGCTGCGTGGCCGTACTGATGCTGATCAGTGGCGCAGCAGCGCAATCCGCCTCAATCTTGCTGGCCTTGGCCACCGCCGTCCAGTGGGCGATTTCGTCGGCGACGTATTTGCCGAATTGCGGCGGCGTCATCGGCATGACGTTGAGGGCCTGCACGGCAAAGGTCTCGCGCAGGTCGGGCGAGGCGAGGATCTTGTTGATCTCCTCGTTGAGGCGCTTGACGATGGCCGGCGGCAGGTTCTTCGGGCCCATGACGCCATACCAGGTAAGCCCTTCAAAGCCCTCGTAGCCGAGCTCCTTGAAGGTCGGCACATTGGGCAGCACCGCCTGGCGTTTGTCCGCGGTAACGGCAAGCGGCTTGAAGGCGCCCGATTTTACATGCGGCATCGCCGCGGCAAGCCCGGGGAAGATCACCTGGATCTGCCCGCTCATCGAATCGGTAAAGGCCTGGCCTATGCTCTTGTAGGGCACCGCCATGCTGGGCACGCCCGAGGCGTGCTTGAACTCAGGTGGTTGAGCGTGCCCACGCCGGAAGTGCCGTAGTCAACTTTTCTCGGGTTGGCCTTGGCGTAGGCGACGAACTCGGCGAGCGTGTTCACAGGCACCGCCTTGGACACCACCAGCAGGTTGGGCGTGCCACCAATCATCGCAATGGGTGTGAAGTCCTTGATCTGGTCAAAGCCCAAGTTCTTTTTCACCGCCGGGTTGGTGGCGTGCGTGGCCACGTAGCCGATCATCAGCGTGTAGCCGTCGGGCGCCGCGCGCGCCGTCATTTGCGCGGCAATGGCGCCACCGGCGCCGGCCTGGTTCTCCACCAGGAAGGTCTGCCCCATGGCAATGCGCAGCTTGTCGGCGATGAGCCGCGCCACCAGGTCGACGCCGCCGCCGGGCGATTGCGGCGCGATAATTTTCACCGGCCGGGCCGGGTAGGCGTCCTGCGCCAGGGCCGTCGCGCCCTGCATGGCCAGCAGCGCGGGTAGCACAAGCGCTGCGAGACGCGCAATTACGCACACGACTTGCATTGGCAGAATGGCTTTTCGAATACGATTTCGATCATGCCATCGGCCGGAAACCCGCTCCAGACAAGGTTTTCCAGCCGATTTGAACAATTACAGTTCGACGCCGATTTTACGGTCAAGCGAGTACTCGCCGCCGCCCTTGATCCAGATCGCCAGGCTCACCAGCCCCCACAACAACGCGTATTCGTAGCCGCGGGCGAGCCAGCTGAATCCGGCCGGCAGATAAAGGTTGACGATGACCAGCATTTCTATGGTGATGGCAGCCGCCCAGAAGCGCGTCAACAGCCCGAGCGCGAGGCAGATGCCGCCGACGAACTCGACCACCAGCAAGGTCCAGAACACAAGAATCGCCGGCTCGAATCCGAGCTTGGCAAAGGTCGGCACGAAGGCCTCGGCCCCCTTGCTCACCTTGCCCCAGCCGTGCACGGCAAGGATCAGGCCGGTGGCACAGCGCACCAGCGGCCAGGCGAGCGGTGTGATGCGGTCGTAAAAGGGTTGCAGCGCGGGCAGCAGCAGGCGCGGCTTGCTGGCGGAATCGGACATGGTCATCTCCTCTTGTGGTTGTCGGCTTGGCACGGAGTCTGTCGCCCCGTTGCCGCAGGAAGTATAACGGCTATCGTGCGCAAGGCCTGCGCAAGATAGCCGTTACCCGGAAAAGCGCACCCAGCAAGGGTTTCCCGCCTATTGCCGTGCCAGGCTCAGAGCTTCACGCCCTCGTCGGCCATCACGCGCTGCACCGCCGGACGCGCCGCCATGCGCTGCGCCGCCGCGGTGTAATTCTTCAGTTCGGCCACCGGCAGCTCGCGCTTGACGCCCCAGGTGTAGAACACAAAGGCGTAGGCGTCGAGCACCGAGTAGGTGCCGGTCAGCCACTCCTTGCCGGCGTACATGCCGTCGATCTGCTTGAGGTACTCGTGGAAAGACTTCTTGCCCATGGCCTGGATGCCGGGGAAGGCCGATTCGTCGGCGGTGTAGCGCGCCGGGCGGCCGATGTGGCCGTGCGCCGGGTGCACGCTGGCGGCAAAAAATCCGATCACCGACAGCGCCTGCGCTTCTGCGATCGATTCGGTGGGCCACATTTTGAAGCGCTTGCCGAGGAAGGGCATGATCGCGGTGTTTTCGGTCAACGGCGCACCGTCATCCAGCAGCAGCGCCGGCACGCGGCCAAGTGGATGGATTTTCTTGTAATCGGCCGTCAGTTGCTCGCCCTTGGACAGGTCGACTTTTTTCGGCGTGTATTTTTCACCGGACTCTTCGAGCACGATATGGGCGGCCATGGAACAGGCGCCGGGGGCATAGAACAGGGTTAGCATTGCTTCTCTCCTTGGGTTAGTCGGGGGGGTCGCTATTTTGTGGGTGGTGCGTATTCTAGCGCGGCGCGAAGCGCCATACACCGTCATTCCCGCGAAAGCGGGAATCCATGGGGTTAGTTAATTCTGCAAAAACCCGAACCCATGGATTCCGGGTGCCGCTGCGCGGCCCCGGAATGACGGAACTCTTACTCCGGCTTGATGCCTGCCGCCTTGACCGCCGCGGCGTAGCGTTCCAGGTCCTCGCGCATGAACTGGGCGTAGGCCTCGGTGCCGTTTTCCGCCAGCTCCATGCCAAGGTTCTGCATGCGCTCGGCCAGTTCCTTGTCGCGCAGTGCGCGCGCCACCACCGCCTGCAGGCGGGCGATGATTTCCTTGGGCGTTCCCGCCGGCACCTGCATGCCTATGGTCGTGGCAACGTCAAAGCCGGCGATGCCCTGCTCGTTAAAGGTCGGCACTTCCGGCATCGAGGCCGAACGCCGGCCTATGCTGATGCCCAGCACACGCAACCTTCCGGCGCGTATCGCCTGCTGCACGTTGGGGATGCCCGAGAATCCGGCCTGCACGTCGCCCGCCAGCACACCGCCGACCAGTGCGGTGCCGCCCTTGTAGGGCACGTGCACGACCTCGATGCCGGTACGCGCGGCAAAAATCGCCATGGTCAGGTGGTGTATCGAACCGCCGCCGGCCGAGCCGTAGTTGATGCTGCCCGGCTTGGCCTTGGCCAGCGCGATGAATTCAGCCAGGGTGTTCGCCTGCACCGCCGGGTTCACCACCAGCACCGTCGGCACCATCATCAGCGCCGTGACGGGTGCAAAATCGCGCAAGGGCTGGTAGCCGAGCTTGCTGTTGAGCGCGCTGTTGATGGCGAGCGCCCCCGAGTCGCCCAGCATCAGCGTCTGGCCGTCGGGCGCCGCCTTGGCCAGCATCTCGGCAGCGACTATGCCACCCGCGCCCGGCACGTTCTCGACGATGAAGGGCTTGCCGAAGGCATCGGCGAGTTTTTGCGACAGCATGCGCGCAAGCAGGTCGGGGTTGCCGCCAGGCGCCGCCGGGATAATCATGCGCACCGGCCGCGACGGATAGGCGGCCGTCTGCGCCACTGCCGCGGAGGGCAGCGTCAGCACCACCGCTGCGAGCCATGCCGCGACGCGCATCACGCCCATATCTGCCTCGCCGCTTCGACCATCAGTTCCAGTTTTCTCTTCTGGTCGTCCTCGCTGATGAGGTTGCCGACGATGTCCGAGCCAAAGCCGCATTGCGGGCTGAGCGCCAGTTGTTCCAGGGGCAAATATTTTGTCGCCTCACCGACACGGCGCTTGAGGTCCTCAATACTTTCCATTTTCGGCACCTTGGTGCTGATCAGCCCCAGCACCACCACCTTGCCCCTGGGCACATGGCGCAGCGGCGCAAAGCTGCCGGCGCGCTCGGAGTCGTATTCGAGCAAGAAGCGGTTAAAGGGCAGTTCGTTGAACATGCGCTCGGCGATGTCATCGTAGGTGCCCTCCCGGTGCCACATGCTCGCCTGGTTGCCGCGGCAAACATGGATGCCGAAGGTCACGCCGGGAAAACCCTTGATGATGTCGGCGTTGGCCTTGAGCGAGCGCGAGAAATTGGCCTGCGGGTCCTCGCCGCGCGCGCGCATGATCTCCAGCGACGGCTTGTCCACATAAGCGGTGTAGCCCGGCTCGTCGATATGCACGTAACGGCAGCCCGCCTCAACAAGGCCGGTGATGATCTTGCGCTGCAAGGCGACCAGGTCGGCCATGAAGGCGTCCTGGTCGGCGTAAGCGGCCTTGGAGTTCTGGTGGTCAAAACGCTGCGCCACGCGGTCGGGGCCGACAAGGCTCACTTTCACCGGCTTGGTCGCCAGCGGCGCGACGCGTTTGTATTCATCGGCCGGCACGTTGCGCGCAAGGAATATGCGCTCCTTTACCGGACGGCGGTGCGACACCGGCGTGCCCTGGCCGTTGAGGTCGGGGATGTCCCAGCGCGCCATCGGCGTCGCGCCCTCTGCGCGCTGCTCGTGCAGCTTGAGGATGTCCTTCTTGCCGTTGTCGTAACCGCCGACCGACAGCCCGAAACTGTCCTGGAAATTCAGCCGGCTGATTTCACCGTCGGTGATGACATCAAGGCCTATGCCCTCTTGCAGCGCCACCGCCTTGCGTATGCA
>CAMAWC010000012.1 GCA_945861875.1 Bordetella parapertussis | reverse complement strand
ACCTTTGAGTCACTGTATTCGGCGTTTTCGCGCATGCACGTGCAGCGCAGCTGGGACGCCATGCTCAACGCGCCGCTCACGCTCGAGGACGTGGTCATCGCCGAATGGGCGTGGGCGGCAAGCAAGAGTTTTCTCTCCGGCGCCGCCATCCTGCTGGTGGTGGCGCTGATGGGCTATGTCGCCTCGCCGCTGGCGCTGTGGGTGCTGGCGCTAATTCCCCTGGTGGGGCTGTGCTTTGCCGCGCTCGGCCTGATCATCACGGCACTCGCGCCAAGCTATGACTTTTTCATGTACTACTTCACCCTGGCGATCACCCCGATGGTGTTGCTATGCGGCGTGTTCTTCCCGGTCGAACAACTGCCGCAGGGCTTCCAGACGTTTGCGCAGGTCCTGCCGCTGACCCACGCCATCGCCCTGGCACGGCCGCTGATGCTCGGCCACGTTCCGGTGTCGATACTGCTGCACGTGGCGGTGCTGGCGGCCTACGCCGTCCTTGCCCTGGCCATCGCACTCGCGCTGTTCCGCCGCCGCCTGCTCAAGTAGGGCTTCAGGTAGGATGACGCCATGCTCTGGATAAAAGCCCTGCACATCGTTTTTGTCACCTCCTGGTTCGCCGGGTTGTTTTACCTGCCGCGCATTTTTGTAAACCTGGCGATGGAAGAGACCCCGGCGGGACGTGATCGCCTGCTCGTGATGGCGCGCAAGCTCTACCGCTTCATGACCATTCTTGCACTGCCGGCGCTCGCCTTCGGCCTGTGGCTGTGGCTGGGCTACGGCATAGGCGGGGGCTGGATGCACGCCAAGCTGTTCGTCGTGGTCTTGTTGCTCGGCTACCACCATGCCTGCGGTCGCATCCTGAAAAAATTCGAAACCGGCGCGAAAACCCGTTCGCACGTGTTTTACCGCTGGTTCAACGAGGCGCCGGTGTTACTGCTGCTCGTTGCGGTGATACTGGTGGTGGTCAAACCGTTCTAGCCCGGCTGCGACCCATGTGCCGCCCCGCCCCGCACATCCGCCCCAGCCGCCGCGCCGCACTCACCCGCTTGCCGGCGCTGGCCCTCGCCTGCGCTGTGCCTTTTTTTGCCGCGCGCGCCGGCGCACAAAGCATAGATCAACCGGCCGTGGCCGGCCGTGAGGGTTTCATGCAGCGCGCCGCAGAAATGCGCCGCCGCGCCCTGGCGCGCGGTGACCAGGGATATGGCGCGGTCGTGGTCAAGGACGGCAAGGTGGTCGGCGAGGGGGTGAGCGCGGTCATCGTCAACAACGACCCGACCGCACATGCCGAAATGCAAGCCATACGCGACGCCTGCCGGCGCCTGGGCACTCGCGACCTGTCCGGTTGCGAGTTGTACGGCACTTCGCGCGCCTGCCCGATGTGCGAGGCCGCCGCCTACTGGGCCGGCATATCACGCCTGCTCGCCGGCGACCCGGTCAGCGACTACGGCGCGCCGCGCCTGCCGCAACGTTAGGGTGGCGCGGCGCTACCGCGCCATCATCTTGCGCGCAAGCTCATCCAGGTCATCCGACTTGGTGCGCCGGAGCACCAACCAGAGCAAGCCACCGTTAACCAGTATGAAAATGACCTCAAGGTACAGGATGGGCAGCACCAGGGTGCGTTTGCTATGGTCGGAAAAAAGAAAATAAAACCCGTCAAAACTGGGAATTACGGCGCTGGTGACGGAGTAGTAATTCTGGAACGGCGGGAACAGCAGCACCAGCACCAGGTTGACGCCGGTGCCAAACAGCACCACGCGCTGCCAGTCAAAGTTCCTGCGCGGCGCGCCTTCGACTGGCACCTTTTGATCGCGCAACAACAGCCAGCCGATGGCGCCGTTGACCAGCACGACGAACAACTCGACCTGCAGAAAATTCCAGTTCAGCACACTGTTGCCGTGGTCGGCAAAGTAAAAGTGGAAACCCTCGAAGGTGGGGACGTTGTTGCGCGCCGCCGAGACATAGTCATAAGGCGGAAACAGCAGCAACAGCGCCACGTTGGCCAGCGCCGCAACCAGCACAACGATTTGTTGCCTGTTCATTCACCCCCCCACTTGTCCCCAAGCCATTAGGGTACGCGAGTAGGCACATTCACTCAAGCGCCCAATGCGCCCGGCGGGCCAATGGCGGTATTGTGTTAGTCTGCCGCGCTCATTTGAGCACGATGAATCCACCATGAGCCTGCAAGCGCCCAGCCACACCCTGTTTGCCACCTGCCCCCGTGGCCTGGAGGCCCTTCTCGCCGGCGAACTCGAGGCCGTCGGCGGCAAAGAAATCAAGGTCGTCCCGGGCGGCGCCTCGTTTCGCGGCAGCACGGCGGTATGCTACCGCGCCAACCTCGAAAGCCGTGTTGCCACACGTATCCTGCTCTCGGTGGCGCACATTCCCTACCGCAGTGAGCAGGAGATTTACGACGCCGCCTTCGCCATAGACTGGCCGGAGTGGTTCGACGTGTCGCGCAGCATCCGCGTCGACGTCAACGCCATCAAGTGCCCGCTCAAGAGCATCGACTTCATCGTGCTGCGCATCAAGGACGCGGTCTGCGACCGTTTTCGCGAAACCGCTGACGCGCGGCCCAATGTCGACACGCGCGAACCGGATGTGCGCCTTGCCGGCTTTCTCGATGCGACGCATTTCACGCTGTACATAGACACGTCCGGCGAGCCGCTGTACAAGCGCGGCTGGCGCGCCGCGGTAGGCGAGGCGCCGTTGAAGGAAAATCTCGCCGCCGGCATCCTCGGCCTGTCGGGCTGGCGGCCGGGCACGCCGCTCCTGGACCCGATGTGTGGCAGCGGCACCCTGTTGGTGGAGGCGGCGCTGATGGCGCGCAACATCGCACCGGGCAGCCGCCGCCCCTTCGGCTTCGAAAAGCTCAAGCAGCACGATGAAGCCCTCTGGCGTCGCGTCTGGGAAGACGCCAAGGCGCGGCGCCTGCCGCCGGTGCCGGGCCTCATCCACGGCAGCGACTTGTACGGCGACGAGCTGAAAAACGCGCAGGAGAACCTCGTTGCCGCCGGCGTCGATGACATGGTGCAACTGAAACAGGCCAACGTGCTGGAGATATCACCACCGACCGAGCTCTCGTCTCAGTCAACTCAGGCCGGCTGCATCGTCAGTAACCCGCCCTACGGCGTGCGCGTCGGCGACAAGGAAACGCTGGAAGGCTTTTACCCGAAACTGGGCGATGCGCTCAAGGCGCGCTTCGCCGGCTGGACCTGCTACCTCTTTTCGGCCGACATGGCGCTGCAAAAAAAAATCGGCCTCTCCGCCTCCAAGCGCACGCCGCTATTCAACGGCGCGCTCGAATGCCGCTTGTTTGAATACAAGGTGGTGGCCGGGTTCAACCGCAAGACAAAGCCGACGGATTGAGAAGGACAATGGCTAGAAAGCCACGACTGGAGCGGGTTTCCAGCCATTGACTATCAATAGAGATCACGGTTTCTTGGGACGGAAATAGTGATCTGTCCCTTACTTACCAGACGAAGGTATTGGCGTAGCAGTGGTTTTGACCTGTCTCCCCTTCGGCGCCGCCGAGGAGCGGAGGCGAAGCGGGGGATGTCCGGCGCATATGTCTGAGGCCCGCAGGGCCGAGTTTATGCGCCGGCCCGCTTTGGCGAGCACCGGAGGGAACCGCCGCAGGCGGCGGCGACGTGGGGTCGCCTTTTCTTGGTGACTTCCGACCGAAGGAAGTCCCCGGAGGGGATAGGCGAGACAAAAGAAGTTACTCGCTCCCCGCAGGGGAGTGAAACGGCAAGGTTAAGAGAAGGACGCTGCGCGTGCAGCGAAGGGGCAACCCCATGGATTCCCGCTTTCGCGGGAATGACAAACTCTCACTGCGCGTGTCGCTCCCGGCTATCCGATGGCGCCTGCTCCCGCTCCGACATCCCATAGTCCCGCATCACCGATGCAACACGAAGCCGGTAATCGGCAAACACCCCGCCCCGCCCTTTCGCCTGCGCACCGCGGTGCGCCTCTAGATTACGCCAGGCGATCACCGCCGCCTCGTCGCGAAAAAACGACAGCGACAGGATCTTGCCTTCGTTGCTCAGGCTGGCAAAGCGCTCGACCGAAATGAAGCCGTCGATTTTTTCCAGCTCTGACCGCAGGCTGGCGGCGATGTCGAGGTAGTCCTGTTTGCGGCCGGCGGCCGGCACCACTTCGAAAATAACCGCGATCATTTGCACTCCTTTTTCATCTTCCACAATCAGCCGATGGCTGGAAACCCGCGCGGGGCAAGGCTTTCCGGGTGATTGCCGGGTGCCGCATCAAGTCCCCGCGAACACCCGCCACAGCAACGACACCCCGCTGACCATCACCAGCACCGCGATAAAGCGCCCTAGTTGTTCGCGTGAAATGCGACCGTGCAGGCGGTGGCCCAGCCACAGCCCGAGCGCGGCAAAGGGCAGCAACGCGCCGAAGACCTTGAGCACGTCAAGCAGTACCAGGCCGGTGATGACAAACAGCGTAGTGCGTATGGCGACGCTGAAGGTCACCATGGTCACCATGGTCGAGCGCAGCGCGCCCTTGTCCTCGAGCCGCCGCGACAGGTAAATCATGTAGGGCGGGCCGCCGACGCCGAACAGCGTGCCCGACAGCCCGCCGGCGAACCCGGCCGGCATCGCCCAGCCGCGCGACACCGGGCGCATCACGCCGGGCTGGCGCAGCGTCCACAAGCCGTAGGCGATGGCGACCACGCCGAGGCTGCCCATGGCCAGGCCGCGCGGCAGCGTCACCAGCAGGGTCAGGCCGCAGATGGCACCGATCAGCGACAGCGGCACCATGCGCACCAGTTCATCGCGCTTCGCCTCCTTGCCGAAGCTCATTCCCAGGGCCAGCGCTGCGGCAAGGTCGAGCAACACGCACAGCGGCAGCACAAAAATCATCGGCCACAGGTGCGACAGCGCCGGCACGGCCACCACAGCCGCGCCAAATCCGGAGACGCCAAATATGAAATAGGCGAAGGCGACCAGCAACGCCGCGATGGCCAGCGACTCGTAGCTTACCGGCATGGGCAAGTCATCGCGATTGATCGCATGGTCGCGATGCTCTCCCCCTCTCTCCCGGCCTCTCCCCCCCAGGAGGGAGAGGAGGTTCGTGAGTCGCTGGCGCGACTGCTGTGGGACGGGGCACTAACGAATGGTCCCGCTGGCGCTGGTCACCGCGAGAAAAATCTCGCGCAGGAAAGCCCCGAGGCTGCACACCAGCGCCAGCATGGCGATCACAAACATTGTCGCCACCATCCACGCGAGGTCGGTATCGACAATGGCGTCGACAAAGGCAACCGCGATCAACAGGCAAACAAACAAGGCGCAGATCACCGCCAGCACGATTGCGGTATAAATGAGGTTTACCCGCTGTGCGATGAGGCCGATTTCCTCGATGGCGTCGGAGAGAAACGGCTCCTGCAATTGATGGACGGTGGCGGCCAGAATGCGCCGCCGGTCGACCGAGCGGCCAAGGCGGTTGGTCAGCACCACGAGCAGGGCCCCCACCGCATTGAGCAGGAACACCGGCGCAATCGCCAGCTGGATGACATGGGCGATGTCACCGAGCGCAGTAGTGGTGGAGAACATTCAATCCCTTAAATGCGAGCGCGGGATGAACGGCGCGCAACGCCCGTTCCATCCCGCGCAGTCTGAGCCTGCGTCCGCCGAACACCGTTCGGCGGCGTCTGGCATCAGACGATGTTCAGGTGCTCGATGCCCGCGGTGATGTCCTTGTTCTTCGATTCCTTGGAATGCAGCTTGATCATCAGGCGCAGGTCGTTGACGCTGTCGGCGTTGCGCAGGGCGTCCTCGTAGGCGATGCGGCCCTCCTCGTAGAGGTCGAACAAGGCCTGGTCGAAAGTCTGCATGCCCAACTCGCGCGACTTTTTCATGATCTCCTTGATCTCGTGCACCTCGCCCTTGAAGATCAGGTCGGATATCAGCGGCGAGTTGAGCAGCACCTCGACCGCAGCGGCGCGACCCTTGCCCTCCTTCAACGGGATCAGCCGCTGCGCCACCAGTGCCTTGAGGTTGAGCGACAAGTCCATCAGCAACTGGGCGCGGCGCTCTTCGGGGAAGAAGTTGATGATGCGGTCCAGCGCCTGGTTGGCAGAGTTGGCGTGCAGGGTGCCGATGGCCAGGTGGCCGGTTTCGGCAAAGGCCACGGCGTGTTCCATGGTTTCGCGCGCGCGGATCTCGCCGATGAGGATGACGTCGGGCGCCTGGCGCAGGGTGTTGTGCAGCGCCGACTCCCAGGACAGCGTGTCCACACCCACTTCGCGCTGGGTGATCAGCGAATTGATGTGCGGGTGGGTGTATTCGATCGGGTCTTCGATGGTGATGATATGGCCATAGTGGTTTTCGTTGCGGTAGCCGATCATCGCCGCGAGCGTGGTCGATTTGCCCGAGCCGGTGCCCCCGACCATGATTACGAGGCCGCGCTTGGACATGATGACGTCCTTGAGCACGGGCGGGATTTTCAGGTCCTCGAACTTGGGGATGGTGGTGGTGATGACGCGCAACACCATGCCCATGTGGCTTTGCTGCACGAAGGCGTTAACGCGAAAACGGCCGATACCCGCCGGCGCGATGGCGAAGTTGCACTCCTTGGTGCCCTCGAATTCGGCCGCTTGCTTGTCGTTCATGATCGAGCGGCACAACTCCGAGGTGTGCTGGCTGGTCAGCGCCTGGTTGGACACCGGCGTCATCTTGCCGTCGATTTTAAATGCCGGCGGGAAGCCCACCGTGATGAACAGGTCGGAGCCTTTTTTCTGCAGCAGCAGCCGCAGCAGGTCGTACATGAATTTTGTTGCCTGTTCTTTTTCCATGGTTCTCGCTCCCGGTTCTGCTTACTTCACTGTGCCGTTGGTGTCGCCTGTGCCGATCAGCCGGCGAAATTGTCCTTGTTCGCCGCCTTGCCGCGTGCTTCCGCGACTGAAATGACGTTGCGCTTGATCAGTTCCTGCAGGTTCTGGTCGAGGGTCTGCATGCCAAACTGCGCCCCGGTCTGGATGGCCGAATACATCTGCGCGATCTTGTTTTCGCGGATCAGGTTGCGGATGGCCGGCGTACCGACCATGATTTCATGCGCCGCGGCGCGGCCGCTGCCGTCCTTGGTCTTGCACAAGGTCTGTGAAATGATGGCCTTGATCGACTCGGAGATCATCGCCCGGATCATTTCCTTTTCCGCCGCCGGGAACACGTCGACGATACGGTCGATGGTCTTGGCTGCGGAGGAGGTATGCAGGGTGCCGAACACCAGGTGGCCGGTCTCCGCGCCGGACAGCGCGAGGCGGATGGTTTCCAGGTCGCGCATCTCGCCCACCAGGATAACGTCGGGGTCCTCGCGCAGCGCGGAGCGCAGCGCGTTGGAAAAAGACAGCGTATGCGGGCCGACCTCGCGCTGGTTGATCAGGCATTTTTTCGATTCGTGCACAAACTCGATCGGGTCCTCGATGGTGAGGATGTGGCCCTCTTCGCTTTCGTTCTTGTGGTTGACCATCGCGGCGAGCGTGGTCGACTTGCCCGAGCCGGTGGGGCCCGTTACCAGCACCACGCCGCGCGGCTGGTCGGCGAGGTCGGCGAAAATCTTCGGCGCCTTGAGGTCCTCGAGCGAGAGGATTTTTGACGGAATGGTCCGCATCACCGCCGCGGCGCCACGGTTCTGCACAAAGGCGTTGACGCGAAAACGCGCCAGCCCCGGGATCGCGAAAGAGAAGTCGCACTCAAGGTTTTCCTCGTAGGCCTTGCGCTGGCCGTCGTTCATGATGTCATAGATCATGCCGTGCACGTCGGTATGGTCCATCGGCGGCAGGTTGATGCGCTTGATGTCCCCGTGCACGCGGATCATCGGCGGCAGGCCCGAGGAAAGATGCAGGTCGGAGGCCTTGTTCTTGACGACGAAAGCGAGCAGTTCGGAGATATCCATATATAATTATCCTGATTGTTTACCAGACTGTTTGCCGGCTGTTTGCCGGACCGCTTACCGGATTGTTTCCCGGGTTTTCCCGCCGGAAACGCTTGTTTTCGTGCGGGAATGCGTGTTTCCCCGGCCCGGATTCCGGCACACAATTTCACCTTATCATAGCGCCTTTTGATGCAGGGATTATGGCAACAATCCAAAACAACTTGCAAGCCGTGAACGCGCGCATCGCCGCGGCCTGCAGCGCCGCCGGGCGCGACCGCGCGGGTGTGCGGCTGGTTGCGGTAAGCAAGACCTTCCCGGCCACCGCCGTGCAAGAGGCCGCCGCCGCCGGGCAAACCGATTTTGGCGAAAACTACCTGCAGGAAGCCCTGGACAAACGCGACGCGCTCACGGCGCTGCGACTGACCTGGCATTTCATCGGCCCCCTGCAAAGCAACAAGACGCGCCCGGTGGCCGAGCATTTTGACTGGGTGCACAGCGTCGACCGTGAAAAAATCGCCGCGCGCCTCAGTGCGCAACGCCCCGAGGGCGCGACCGCGCTCAACGTCTGCATACAAGTCAACACCAGCGGCGAGGCCTCCAAGAGCGGCGTCGAACCCGAAGCACTGGCGCCGCTGGCGCGGCAACTGGCGCGCATGCCGCGCCTGAAGCTGCGTGGCCTGATGAGCGTGCCCGAACCGACCGGCGACGAAGCCTTGTCGCGCCGCCGCTTTGCCAGCCTGCGCGGCCTGCTCGAGGACCTCAGGCGCGACGGGCTGGACCTGGACACCCTGTCCATGGGCATGACCGCCGACCTTGAGGCGGCCATCGCCGAGGGTGCCACCATGGTGCGCGTCGGCACGGCCATTTTCGGCGCACGCCCGGCATGAACATCACCTTTATCGGCGGCGGCAACATGTCCGGCGCAATCATCGGCGGGCTGAAAGCCAAGGGCTTTGATTGCAACGCCATCCGCGTGGCCGAGCCGCATGCGGCGGCGCGCACCCGTCTCGCGGCCGAATTCGGTGTGCGCTGCTTTGAGACAGCAAAGCTGGCGGCGCCCTATGGCGAGCTCATCGTGCTTGCAGTCAAGCCGCAAAACATGCGCGAAGCGACGCTGGCGCTGGCACCGCAACTGCAAAAAAACCAGATGGTGCTGTCGATTGCCGCCGGAACGCGGCTCGCCGACATCGGTCGCTGGCTTGGCGGCCACGCCCTGCTCGCTCGTTGCATGCCCAACACGCCGGCGCTGATCGGCGCGGGCATCAGTGCGCTGTACGCGCGGCCGGGGGCGACAAAACAACAGCGCGACCTGGTCGCCGACGTGCTCGAAGCGGTCGGCGCGGTGATCTGGGTCGATGACGAGGCCTTGCTCGACCCGGTGACCGCGGTATCGGGCAGCGGCCCGGCCTACGTGTTCTATTTCATCGAGGCGCTGCGCGACGCCGCCACCGAACTGGGGCTGGACCCCGCCGCCGGCAACCGCCTCGCCATCGAGACCTTTCTTGGCGCGGCAAAACTCGCGGCGCAAAGCGCCGATGATGTGTCGCTGCTGCGCGAGCGCGTGACGTCCAAGGGCGGCACCACCGAGGCGGCGCTGCACGCCATGCAGCTCGAACAGGTCAAGGTGCGCATCGTGCGCGCAGTGCAGGCGGCCAGCGCGCGGGCGACGCAGATGGGCGACGAGCTGGGCAAGGACCCGAAATAAGCATGCTCGTCCAGATCCTGCAATTCCTGCTCGAAACCCTGTTCGGCTTCATGGTATTCCTGCTGCTGTCGCGTTTTTACATGCAGTTTGCGCGCGTGTCGTTTCGCAATCCGATCGGACAGTTTGTCACCACCCTGTCCAACTGGATGGTGCTGCCGGCACGGCGCGTCATCCCCGGCCTGTTCGGCCTCGACATGGCGAGCCTCGCCTGCGCCTGGCTGATCCAGGCCATTTTGGTCACGCTGCTGCTTTACCTGCGCGGTTTCGCCATCGATGCGGGCAGCGACCTGCTGGTGATTGCCGCCATCGGGCTCGTTGACCTGTTGCGCGCCGCCATCCAGCTGCTGATCGGCCTCATCATCGTGCAGGTGGTGATCAGCTGGGTCAACCCGCAGGCGCCGCTCGCGCCTTTGTTCAACGGGCTGACGCGACCGTTTCTTGCGCCGCTGCAGCGTATCGTGCCGCTGGTCGGCAACATCGACTTGTCGCCGCTGGTTTTTGTGGTGCTGGCGCAGATTGCCGTCATCGTCATTGCGGGCCTGTCGCGCCCGCTCTACGCGCTGCTTTAAGCACTTTGGCAGCCTGGTGCCGCAAGAACGCCGAGGGCTGGCTGCTGTCCATCCACATCCAGCCGGGGGCGAAGCGCAGCGAGGTCGCGGGGCTGCACGGCGATGCGCTGAAAATCCGCATCGCCGCCCCGCCGCTGGAGGGTCGCGCCAATGCCGCGCTCGAAGCCTTTATCGCCGACGCGCTGGGCGTCGCCAAGTCAAAGGTCGGCGTGGTGAAAGGCCTGCAGTCGCGGGAAAAGCTGGTGGCAGTGCATGCGGCAGACGCAGACCCGCAAAGCCTGCTGGAGTCAGCGAAAGCCGGCGCCAAACGCCCTTAACTGTTCAATTTCTTCGGCCGTGAAACCCCAGTCGGCAAGCGCCTCGCGTCCGTGTGCGCCGCGCTCGGGCGGCGGCGATGCGGCCGCGCCAGGCGTGCGCGTGAACCTGGGTGCGGGCGCGGGTTGCGCGACGCCGCCAAGCTCAACATAGGCGGCGCGCGCGCCTGCGTGCGGATGTTGGCGCGCTTCGGAAAAGCTCAGCACCGGCGCAAAACAGGCATCCGAACCGTCAAACACGGCGCACCATTCTTCGCGCGTCTTTGACAAAAACGCCGCGGCAAATGTGCGGCGCAATTCGGGCCAGCGCGCGCGGTCGTTCTGCGCCGGCAGGCTTGCGCCGTCCAGTCCCATGCGTTGGAGCAACTCGGTATAGAACTTGGGCTCGATGGCGCCGATGGCGACATGCTTGCCGTCTTTTGTCGCATAGCTGTCGTACCACGGCGCGCCCGAATCGAGCACGTTCCCGCCACGCGTTTCGCTCCACTGCCCGGAGGCGAGCAGGCCGGAGAACATGGTAGCCAGCAACGAAGCGCCGTCGAGCATGGCGGCATCGACCACCTGGCCACGGCCCGAGCTGCGCGCCTCGATGATGCCGCAAGCGATGCCAAAGGCGAGCAACATACCGCCGCCGCCAAAATCGCCCACCAGGTTGAGCGGGGGGGCCGGCGCCTCACCGGCGCGCCCGATGGCATGCAGCACGCCCGACAAGGCGATGTAATTGATGTCGTGCCCGGCGCGTGCGGCCAGCGGGCCTTGCTGGCCCCAGCCTGTCATGCGGCCGTAGACGAGGCGTGGATTGCGCGCGAGCAGCACATCGGGGCCGAGGCCAAGGCGCTCCATTACCCCGGGCCGGAAGCCCTCGATCAACGCATCGGCCTTTTCCGCCAGCAGCAGCGCGGCATTTGCCCCGCCGGGGGTTTTCAGGTCAAGGGTGAGTGAACGGCGGCCGCGCAACATGACGTCATGGCGGCGCTCGGGTCCGAGACCGAGGCCGGCATCGGCAAGGCGGTCGAGCAACAACACATCGGCGCCCATGTCAGCGAGCATCATGCCGCAGAACGGACCCGGCCCTATGGCCTCGAACTCGAGTACGCGCAAACCGGCAAGTGGTCCCTTGGCTGGCATGGGCGCAATCATAGCCTGACGGTTTGGCGGGAGCGGTGAGTCTGCTGCGGGCGCGGCGCGCCAAGGCGCAAACCGGACTTGAGTTGCAGCCTTACCAGCTGGAAAGCCCCTTGCAGGGCGCGCCTCGGCCGATAGGCCGAGGCCGTTCGACAGGCGCCGCGAATTCTCGGCGAAACCCCTGTCTCACCTCCAGTTGGTCGTTTCCAGCCGATGAGATTACCAAATCTGACGTCACGCACCGTGATCGTTCGGTTGGTATATTTTTGGGTCCGGCTGGGAAAAATACGATGTGACCTTGCCGGTGCGGCTGTCAAAATGCACGTTGAGTATCATGAGCCAGGTGCCGCGCGCGTAACGGTAATCCCATACCTCCTCGTTCAGCCTGGAAAAATTAAATATTCTTTCCGGGCTGCCTAGCAGCTTGGTCACGTCATCGCGAGTCGATTGCCCGGCGTGGATATTGAGAAGGGTTTCCTCGGTGATGACCGGCGCCGACGACACTGAACCTGAAGAAGCGCAACCGCTCGCCAGTAACAGCACGGCAAGCGCACAAAACAGAATACGAACTTTCATGGCATTTCCCCTTGCAGATTCAACATGACGGGATGATTCAACAGGTTGGAATACCTGTCACGCAAAAAGTTCGCCGTCGGGCCAAGTTATAACCAGAACAAGCGCTCGGGCGTGCGGCGCCCTACCAGCCGTAATCGCGCTGCGGCGGATCCTCATAGCCGTGGTAAGGCCCGGTGCCGGCATTGTCGGCGGCCGAGGCGGCGATAAAAGCGCCGCGCTGCACGTCGAACACATGCACCTCGCCGTCCTCGAGCACGTAATGCCAGCCGTGCAGGGTGAGGGTTTTCGCCTCGACGCGTTCGCGCACCATCGGGTAGTCCATCAGCCGCTCGAGTTGCAGCACCACGGCGCGCTGCTCGGTGCGACGCAGTACTTCGGGACCCAGCTCGGCCACCGGCAGCATGGCCTCGCGGCCCAGGTCCAGCCAGCGCGCAAGATTGACCGCCGCCGCGGGCACCTCGCCATATAGCGCGCGTATGCCGCCGCAGTGGCTGTGGCCGCAAACGATGATGCGGCTGACCTCGAGGTTGAGCACGGCAAACTCGATGGCGGCGGCGGTGCCGTGATAGCCCTTGGATCCGTCATAAGGCGGCACAAAGGCGCCGACATTGCGCACCAGGAACAAGTCGCCCGGGCCGGTGCCGGTCAGCAGGTAGGGAACGAGGCGCGAATCCGAACAGCCGATGAACAGCGTGGTCGGATGCTGGCCCTCATCGACCAGGGTGCGAAATTGCGAGCGGTACTGCGGAAAGGCGTCGTCGTGAAAACGCCGCAGCCGCTCGAGCAGCTCGTCGGGCATCCCCGCTACTACACCAGCGGCGTGCCGGCGGCGTCGAGTTCCACGCCTTCGAGCAGCGCACGGCCGGCCAGCAGCTGCAGGTACTGGCGCAGGGCCGTGACATAGGCCTGCTGGCGCAAGGCCATGGTCACCGCACCACGTACCGCTTCAAACGGCGGTGCGACGCCCGGCTCGCGTTGCAGCACTTCGACCACGTGCAGGCCGAAGCGGCTGTGCACCAGCCGCGGCAGCACGCCCACTTCGGCATGACCAAACAGTTCGCGCGCGAATTCCGGTGCACAATCAGCCGCAGTCAGCCAGCCAAGGTCGCCACCTTCGGCGCCGCTAGGGCAATTGGATAACTCCGCCGCCGCCTTGGCAAAACCGTCGGCGGCGTTCTCGCCGATTTTTCCACCGCTTTTCCCATCATGGCAACGCACTTCAAGCAACGCGGCCTCGGCGCGCTTACGCAAGGCCACCACATCCACACCGGGCGTCACGGCAAACAGGATGTGGCGCACGCGCACACGCTCGCCGCTGCGATAGCTTGCCTCATGCGCGGCGTGATGGCGGCGGCAAGCCTCTTCCGAAGGTTCTGGTTGGCTGAGATTTTGTTCGAGCAAGGCTTCGATCGCGGTGGCCGCCGCCTCGCTGATCACGCCATCGGCCGAAGGTGCGTCGTTGGCTGCGAGCAGGCCGGCAGCTTGCGCCGCCTGGCGCAGCAATTCGGTGCAGGCGCGCTGGCGCAACTCTTCCGCACTGAGTGTTTCGGCCAGCGTGTTAAGCGCCACGGCGTTGACGCGGGCGATGACAGGCGCGACCGGAGCGACAGCCGATTGCACGATGGGTGCCGGCTTGGGCGCGGGTTTGGGTGAGGAAACGAGGCCGGTAATCGGCGCGGCGGCGATATCCGCCAGGTTGGTGATGGTCATGATGTGCGCGCCTCGGCTGCCGGGGCCTGCCCGCGCGGCAGGTTCTGGCCGGCGGGCACGTTGAGCCGGCGGCTGCGCACCACCTGATAGGGTCGGAACAGGTAGAACACCGTGGCAAAGCCGCTCCAGACATGCACCAGGCGCGTGAACGGAAACACCAGGAACAGCGTCATTCCAAGGAACATGTGCAGCTTGAATATCCAGCCGGCCCCGGTGAGGAGTTCAGCAGCGCCGGAGCGGAAGGTGACAATACGCTGCGCCCATTCGGCAAGGCGCAGCATCATGCTGCCATCAAGGTGTTGCGCCGACAGCGGAATGGTCGCCAGGCCCAGCACCAGTTGCAGCCACAACAGCAGCAGGATGACGATGTCGCTGGTGCGCGAGGTGGCGCGGATGCGCGCGTCGGTCAGGCGGCGGTGCAAGAGCAGGGTCAGGCCGACAAAACACAGCACGCCGGCAATGCCGCCGGCGATCATCGCGCCCAGTTGCTTGTCGCCGGCGCTGACAAAAGGCTCGTAGACAAAGTGCGGCGTCAGCAAGCCGCCGAAATGGCCGAAAAACAGGAATAGCACGCCGATGTGAAACAGGTTGCTGCCCCAGCGCAGCGTGCCGGTGCGCAGCAACTGCGACGAGTCGCTTTTCCAGGTGTACTGGTCGCGGTCAAAGCGCAGCAGGCTGCCGACAAAAAATACCGTCAGGCAGACGTAGGGGTAATAGCCGAACAGCGCGGTGTCGAGGGCATTCATGCGGCGGCTCCTTTTGCGGGGGCATCCTTGCGCAGGATCTGGATAGGCTGCGCCTGGCCGGGTCTGGCCTGGCCTTTGGACGAGCAGCCGTCGAATACGACAGGTTCGGCCCAACTGGCGTCGAGCGGTTCTTCCGGTGCGATCTTGACCGCCTGCGCCGTTTCACCGGAGAGTTCGAGCAACGCGCCGAGCACGCCGGCGTAGGCGCTGTCGCGCTGTTGCAGTGCGCTGGAAATGGCGTTGAAAATATGCGCCATCTCGGCGAGGAATTCGCGCGCCTCGCGCGGCGGCTGGGTGGAGACAAACTCCAACACCACCGGCAGGTAGTCGGGCAATTCGCCCGGCGCGAGATAGAGGCCGGCTTTTTCGTAGGTCTGCGCCAGGTCGATCATCGCCGGTCCACGATCGCGCGAATCGCCGTGCACATGCTCAAAGAGGTGCAGCGAGGTGGCGCGGCCGCGGTCAAACAATTCGACGTAGGCCGCCTCGACGTCGAGCCCGTCGGTGCGGCCCGACAGCGCGACTATGAGCGCATCGAGTTCGGCGAGTCGCCGCGGCGTGAAGGCCTGTTCAGCGTGCAGTGCATCGCGCAGTGCCGGCAATTGGCCGCGCAATTGCGCATCCGGGTAGGCGAGCAGGCGCGCGAGCACACGCAGGCTCACCGAGGCATTAACGGGTTTTGAGAACATGGCTTAAACCTCCGCCTTGATCGGGATGGTGCGGCGCTTGTTGCCGCCAAAAAGACTGGTTTCACCGGCGCCTTCGGAACAGCCGTTGCCGAAGGAAAAACCGCAGCCGCCGCGCATGTCGAAAGTGTTCTCGGCGTATTCGCGATGTGCGCTGGGGATGACGAACCTGTCCTCGTAATTGGCGATGGCCATGACGTGGTACATGTCTTCCACCTCCAGTTGGCTCATGCCCACCTGCTGCAAGGCGGCGGTATTGATGCGCCCCTCGACATGCTTTTCACGCTGGTAGGCGCGCATCGCCAGCATGCGCTCAAGGGCGCGCACCACCGGTGCGGTGTCACCCGCGGTGAGCAGGTTGGCGAGGTATTTGACCGGGATGCGCAGCTGCTTGACGTCGGGTATTTCGCCGTTGATGCCCATCTGCCCGGCGTTGGCTGCGGCGGTAATGGGCGAGAGCGGCGGCACATACCAGACCATGGGCAGGGTGCGGTATTCCGGATGCAGCGGCAACGCGACCTTCCACTCCACCGCCATTTTGTAGACCGGGCTTTTGCGCGCGGCGTCCATCCAGGCGTCGGGAATGCCGTCGATGCGCGCCTGGGCGATGACCTTGGGATCGTTCGGGTCGAGGAAAATGTCCAGCTGCGCCTGGTAGAGGTCGCGATCGTGTTCGACGGCGGCCGCCGCCTCGATGCGGTCGGCGTCATAGAGCAGCACGCCAAGGTAGCGGATGCGCCCGACGCAGGTCTCGCTGCACACCGTCGGCTGTCCGGCCTCGATGCGCGGGTAGCAGAATATGCATTTCTCCGCCTTGCCCGACTCCCAGTTGTAGTAAATCTTTTTGTACGGGCAACCGGACACGCACATGCGCCAGCCGCGGCATTTGTCCTGATCGATCAGCACAATGCCGTCTTCCTCGCGCTTGTAAATCGAACCCGAGGGGCAGCTCGCCACGCAGGTCGGGTTGAGGCAGTGCTCGCACAGGCGCGGCAGGTACATCATGAAGGTGTTCTCGAACTGGCCGTAGATGTCCTTCTGCGCTTTTTCAAACCCGGCCTCGAAATTGGCGTCCTTGCTACGCTTGGCGAACTCACCACCGAGGATCTCTTCCCAGTTCGGGCCCCAGACGATTTTCTCCATGCGCTTGCCGGTGATCAGGCTGCGCGGGCGCGCGGTGGGCGTGGCCGTCATTTCCGGCGCCGACTGCAGGTGGCCGTAATCGAAGGTGAAAGGCTCGTAGTAGTCGTCGATTTGCGGCAGGTTGGGATTGGCAAAAATGCGCATCAACAGCTTCCACTTGGCGCCCTGGCGCGGTTCGATGTCGCCGTTGCCCTTGCGCACCCAGCCGCCGTTCCACTTGTCCTGGTTCTCCCACTCCTTGGGATAGCCGATACCGGGCTTGGTTTCGACGTTGTTGAACCAGGCGTACTCCATGCCGGGACGGCTGGTCCAGACGTTTTTGCAGGTGACCGAACAAGTGTGGCAGCCGATGCACTTGTCCAGATTAAGCACCATGCCGATTTGTGCGCGGATCTTCATGCTTCGCTCCTGCCGACAAGTGCAGCGTCCAATGTTCTCCCTCCATCCCCTTGGGGAGGGAGGGCCGCGGCGGGTGGGGTCGTCGTAACAGCACAGCCGATGCACTTGTCGAGATTTAGCACCATGCCGATTTGCGCGCGGATCTTCATGCTGCTTCTCCTTGTGGCTGCGCCGCGGCCGGGGTGTCGAGCCAGTCCACCTTGTTCATCTTGCGCACCACCACAAACTCATCGCGGTTGGTGCCGATGGTGCCGTAGTAGTTAAAGCCGTAGCTGAACTGCGCGTAACCGCCGATCATGTGCGTGGGCTTCAACACGATGCGCGTCACCGAGTTGTGGATGCCGCCGCGCATGCCGGTGATTTCCGAACCCGGTGTGTTGACGATTTTTTCCTGCGCGTGGTACATCATCACCATGCCCGGATTGACGCGCTGGCTGACCACCGCGCGCGCCGCGATGGCGCCGTTGATGTTAAAGAGCTCTATCCAGTCGTTGTCCTCGATGCCGGCGCGTTTGGCGTCGTCCTCGGACATCCAGACACAGGGACCGCCGCGGCTCAGGGTGAGCATCAGCAGGTTGTCGGTGTAAGTCGAGTGGATGCCCCACTTCTGGTGCGGCGTGATGAAGTTGAGCGCGATTTCCGGGTTGCCGTTGGGCTTGATGCCATGGATGCCGGCGGTGGTTTTCAGGTCCACAGGCGGACGGTAGCTGGAAAAGCCCTCGCCAAAGGCGCGCATCCACGGATGGTCCATGTAAAACTGCTGGCGCCCGGTGAGGGTGCGCCACGGAATCATCTCGTGGACGTTGGTGTAGCCGGCGTTATAGGAAACCGTTTCGCTTTCGATGCCGCTCCACGTGGGCGAACTGATGATCTTGCGCGGCTGTGCCTGGATGTCGCGAAAGCGGATTTTTTCGTCTTCGCGGTGAATCGCCAGGTGGGTGTGGTCGCGCCCGGTCTGCTTGCCCAGCGCCTGCCAGGCCTTGACCGCAACGTGGCCGTTGGTCTCGGGGGCAAGTTGCAGGATGACTTCACAAGCGTCAATGTCGGACTCGATTTTCGGCATGCCCTGGGTCTGGCCCTCGGCGGTGACGAGGCCGCTCAGCTCACCCAGTTGCTTCACTTCGGTCTGGGTGTTCCAGGCAATGCCCTTGCCGCCGTTGCCGACCTTGCCCATCAGCGGACCGAGTGCGGTAAAGCGTTTGTAGACGTTGGGGTAGTCGCGCTCGACCACCATCATTTGCGGCGCGGTCTTGCCCGGGATGAGCTCGCACTCGCCGCGCTTCCAGTCCTTGACCTCGAAGGGTTGTGCCAGTTCGGCCGGTGAATCGTGCATCAGCGGCGTGAGCACCAGTTCGCGCTCGACGCCGAGATGACCGACGCAGACTTCGCTGAATTTTTTGGCGAAGCCCTTGTAGATGTCCCAGTCACTCTTCGACTGCCAGGCCGGATCCACCGCCGTGGACAGCGGATGGATGAAGGGGTGCATGTCGCTGGTGTTGAGGTCGTTTTTTTCGTACCAGGTGGCGGTGGGCAGGACGATGTCCGAATAAAGACAGGTGGTGCTCATGCGAAAGTCCAGCGTCACCAAGAGGTCGAGCTTGCCCTCGGGCGCCTTGTCATGCCACACCACTTCTTCTGGCCTGGCCTCTTCTGCACCCAAGTCCTTGCCCTGCACGCCGTTGCTGGTGCCAAGCAGATGCTTGAGGAAATATTCATGGCCCTTGCCGCTGGAACCGAGCAGGTTGGAACGCCAGACAAACATGTTGCGCGGCCAGTTGGCCGGATTGTCCGGGTCGGTGCAGCTCATCTTGAGCGAACCCTCCTTGAGCGCCTTGACGGCGTAGTCCTTGGGGTCGGCGCCGGCGGCCTGCGCATCACGCACCACCTGCAGCGGATTGGTCTGCAACTGCGGCGCGCTCGGGAGCCAGCCCATGCGCTCGGCACGCACGTTGTAGTCGATCATGCTGCCGCCGTACACTTTCTTGTCCGCAAGCGGCGAGATCACTTCATCGAGGCCAAGCTTTTCGTAACGCCATTGGTCGGTGTGGGCATAGAAAAAACTCGTGCTGTTCATCTGGCGCGGCGGGCGTATCCAGTCCAGGGCAAAGGCCAGCGCCGTCCAGCCGGTCTGCGGCCGCAGTTTTTCCTGGCCGACGTAATGCGCCCAGCCGCCGCCCGACTTGCCGATGCAGCCGCACATCATCAGCATGTTGATGATGCCGCGGTAATTCATGTCGCTGTGGTACCAGTGGTTCATTGCAGCGCCAATGATCACCATGGAGCGCCCCTCGGTCTTGTGCGCGTTGTCGGCAAACTGGCGCGCCACGGTGATTAGTTGCTCGCGCGGCGTACCGGTGATGCGCTCCTGCCAGGCCGGCGTGTAAGGCGTGTCATCGTCAAAGTCCTTTGCCGCCAGTTCACCGGGCAGCCCGCGCGCCACGCCATAGTTGGCAACCTGCAGATCAAATACCGTGGCCACCAGCGCCTCGCGCTTGTCGCCTTCCTTGCCCAAGCTGATGCGCTGCACCGGCACGGTACGCACCAGCACATCGCCATTAGGACCCTTGAGCACGTTGTTGGGGAAGTGCTCACTCTCAATGCCACCGAAGTAGGGAAAGCCCACCTTGGCCGTGTCGGTGCCAGGCTGGGTGCCTTCGAGCAGCGACAGTTTGAGCTTCACATCACGGCCGTGACGCGCCTCTTTGGCTTCGAGATTCCACTGGCCCTGGTCGGCGCGGCCGTCGGCGCCCCAGCGAAAACCGATGGCGCCGGTGGGTAGTACCACCTTGCCGGCCTCGTCAAAGGCCACGGTCTTCCATTCCGGGTTATTCGCCTGGCCGAGCTTGCCGTTGAAGTCCGAGGCGCGGACATAGCGGTCGGGCACGGTGATGACTTCGCCGTTGGGCAGGGTGTGCTCCTTGAGCATCACCAGCATCGGCATGTCGGTATAGCGGCGCACGTAATCGTCAAAGTAGGCGCTGCGCTCGCCGGGTTTGCCATCAACTGTCGGAAAGTAAAATTCTTTCAGGATGACGTGGCCCATGGCCATCGCCACCGCCGCGTCGGTGCCTTGCTTGGGGTGCATCCAGATGTCGGCGAGCTTGGCGACCTCGGAATAGTCGGGCGTCACCGCCACGGTCTTGGTGCCCTTGTAGCGCACCTCGGTGAAAAAGTGCGCGTCCGGGGTGCGCGTCTGCGGCACGTTGGAGCCCCAGGCGATGATGAAATTCGAGTTGAACCAGTCGGCCGATTCGGGCACGTCGGTCTGCTCGCCCCAGATTTGCGGGCTGGCCGGCGGCAGGTCGCAATACCAGTCGTAAAAACTCATGCTCACGCCGCCGATCAGGCTGAGGTAACGCGAGCCGGCGGCATAGCTGACCATGGACATGGCCGGAATGGGCGAAAAACCGATGACGCGGTCGGGACCGTGCTGCTTGATGGTATGGACGTTGGCCGCGGCGATGATTTCATTGACCTCGTCCCAGCTGGCGCGCACAAAACCGCCGAGGCCGCGCACCTTCTGGTAGTCGCGGCGCTTGGCGTCATCCCCGACTATCGACGCCCAGGCCTCGACAGGATTGAGCGCGACACGCGCCGCGCGCCAGCTTTTCAGCAGCCGCCCGCGCACCAGCGGGTACTTCACCCGATTGGCGCTGTAGAGGTACCAGCTGTAGCTTGCGCCGCGCGAGCAACCGCGCGGCTCGTGGTTGGGCATGTCCCAGCGCGTGCGCGGATAGTCGGTCTGCTGCGTCTCCCAGGTGACGATGCCGCCCTTGACGTAAATCTTCCATGAGCAGGAACCGGTGCAATTCACGCCGTGGGTGGAGCGCACGATCTTGTCGTGCGCCCAGCGGTCGCGATAGGCGTCCTCCCAGGTGCGGTCTTCGCCGGTGGTGACGCCGTGGTCACCGGAAAAGGCTTCGCGGGGCTGGGAGAAGTAGCTGAGGCGGTCGAGAAAGTGGCTCATGGAAAATCTCCGGAAATGACTTGATCAGGGGTTTTTTACGTAGGCGTTGGCGCGCAGGTAAAACCACCAGTTGAGTACCAGGCACAGGGCGTAGAACACGGCAAAGCTGTACATCGCGACCTGCGGCGTCCCGAGCTTGATCTGGTCGCCGATGACGATGGGCGCGACAAAGGCGCCGTAGGCGGCGATGGCCGAGGTCCAGCCCAGCACCGGGCCGGCTTGCTGTTTGTCGAAAATCACGCCGATGGAACGGAAGGTCGAGCCGTTGCCGATGCCACTGGCAAAGAACAGCAGCATGAACAGGCCGAGGAACAGCGGGAAGTGCGCTTCGGGCGTGACCGAACCGTAGGCCTGCATCATCACGTAGCCGACCCAGATCGAGGCGACCACCATCACCGCCGAGATGACCTGCGTGACGATGGAACCGCCAACCTTGTCGGAAATCCAGCCGCCGATCGGCCGCACTGCCGCACCGATGAAGGGGCCCATCCAGGCGTAGGTCAGCGCGGAGGGTGCGTGCGGGTTCTTCAAGGTGTGCTGCATCACGCCGGCGGCATCGGGCACGTGGCTGATGCCGAAGATCACCGTGATCGCCAGCGGCAGGGCCATGGAAAAACCGATGAACGAGCCGAAGGTGACGATGTAGAGCAGCGTCATCGCCCAGGTGTGCTTGTTCCTGAAAATCTCGAACTGCTTGGTGACGCCCTCTTTCATCGGTCCGAAGGCGGCGAGCTTCATCACCAGCAGCGCGCTGATGATATCGAGCGGGATGGCCACCCACATGCTGATCAGGCCCAGGCCGGTCGGCTTGGGCAGGTACAGGTAGAGGCCGAGGATGGAAGGCACGAAGGCCAGCGTGTACAGGTAGGTGATCTTGGCAAAAGCCACCAGCGGGTGGCCGGTGGCCGGTGACACCGTCTTCAGGTTGTTCATGCCGAACCAGCACAGGATCGAGAGGGGCACCAGCGACAGCAACCAGGCAAAGCCGGCGTTCTGGATGTAGGTGGGCGTGCCGGCGGCAATTTTGCCGAAAATCCAGCCGCTGTCCTTCAACAAGGTCATTGACTCGCCGCCGATGGCACCGAAAATCCCCAGCGTCATCACCAGCGGAATCACCACCTGCATGGTGGTCACACCGAAATTGCCCAGGCCGGCGTTAAGACCCAGTGCGGTGCCTTGCAGGCGCTTGGGAAAGAAGGTGCTGATATTGGACATGGAACTGGCGAAGTTGCCGCCGCCCACGCCGCACCACAGCGCCATCAACTGGAAGGCCCACAGCGGCCAGTCCTTGTGCTGCAGCACGATGCCCGTCCCCAGGGCCGGCGCCAGCAACATGGCCGTGGTGAGAAAAATGGTGTTGCGCCCGCCGGCCAGCCGTATGAGGAAGGAGGCCGGGATGCGCATGGTCGCGCCGGAAATGCCGGCGATCGCGGTCAGGGTAAACAACTCGGCCTGGGTAAAGGGAAATCCGAGGTTGAGCATTTGCACCGTGACAATGCCCCACATGCCCCAGACGGCGAAGCCGCACAACAGCGCCGGCACAGAGATCCACAGGTTGCGGTAGGCGACGCGCTTGCCGGTGGACTCCCAGAACGCGTCGTCCTCGGGCCGCCAGTCGCTGATGTCGGCGCCGCTTGCGGATGCGGCGGGGTTCTTGCCCGGGTTTTCTGCTGACATGGTGCTTCCTTTCGGAATTCAGGTAAGGAGCGAGGGCTCGGAATGCTTGGGATTGAGTTCGGCGTTCATCGGCCGCACCTCGGTGAAATACATCCACATCAGCGACACCCAGACGATGCCGAACATCAGCATGAAGGCTGAGGAGCGCACGCCGGTGAGGTCCACCAGCGCGCCGAACATGATGGGCAGGACAAAGCCGCCCATGCCGCCGGCCAGGCCGACCACGCCGGAAATGACGCCGATGTTGGTCGGGTAATCGTCGGAGATGTACTTGAACACCGAGGCCTTGCCGATGGCGAAGGCGATGCCCATGGTGAACATGATCACCGTGAACAGGGTCGCGTTAAGCCCGATGTGGAAGGTCTGCGGGCCGCCGACAGTCTGGATGGTGAGATCGGTCTGCGGGTAGGACAGGAAGAACAGGCAGACCAGCGACACCCACAACACCCACCAGGTGATGGTGTGGGCGCCGTACTTGTCGGAAAACCAGCCGCCGATGGCGCGCAACACGCCGCCGGGAATGCTGAACGCCGCGGCGAGCAGCGCCGCGAGGCGGATGTCAAAGCCGTACTCGGATATGTAGTACTTGGTCATCCACAGCGACAACGCGACATAGCCGCCGAAAACGATGGAGTAATACTGGCTGTAACGCCACACCTTGGGGTCTTTCAACACCATCAGCTGCTCGCGCACCGTAATGTTGTGCGCCGCGCCGGTTGAATGTTCTTCATCGGTATAGGTGAAAAACCAGAAGGCGATGGCGGTGACCAGCATCATCGCGGCATACACCTGCGGCACCATCGTCCAGCCATAGGCCACCACGATGCTCGGCGCCACCAGCTTGTTTACCGCCGCGCCGGTGTTGCCGGCGCCGAATATGCCCATGGCAAGGCCTTGCCGGTGCTTGGGAAACCAGCGCGCGCAATAGGCGATGCCGACGGTGAAAGAGCCGCCGGCTACACCGACGAATAACCCGGTCACGAGGAAGTGCCAGAACTCGGTGGCGCGGGAAATGAACCAGATCGGAAACACCGTGGAGAGCATCAGGATGAAAAACACGATGCGGCCGCCATAGCGGTCGGTCCACATGCCCAGCGGCAGGCGGATCAGCGAACCGGTAAGCACCGGCAGCGCAATCAGGATGCCGAACTGCGTTTCATTGAGGCCGAGGTTTTGCTTGATCGGGATGCCGATTACGGCAAACATCATCCAGACCATGAAACAAACAGTGAATGCGGTGGTGCTTGACGCCACCACCGACCAGCCCTTGTATGCCTTTGTTGCCATTGATTTCTCCCTGTCTCTCGGATCTTCCGATGGGAGTCTAGGGGCGTTAAAAAGGGCCGATTTGATCTAAGTCAATTGAAGATGTATTTTTAATCCATCTTATAAATCCTTAATATAGAATCGTTCTAAGTACTCTAAAGGAGCCGACCCTGGCACGCTGCAGTACGCGGGGTCGCCGCGGATTTGCCATGCGTCTGACCAATTTCACCGACTACACCCTGCGGGTGCTCATCTATCTCGGGGCCCACCAGGAAGAGGAGCGTCTCGCCACCATCGGCGACATCGCCGCCGCCTACGGCATTTCCGAGAATCACCTGATGAAGGTGGTGCACCACCTGGCCAAACAGGGATACATCGAAACCACGCGCGGCAAGGGTGGCGGCATGCGCCTTGCACGCCCACCCGGTCAAATCAATCTCGGCGCGGTGGTGCGCGGCGCCGAGGACGATCTTGCCGTGGTGGAGTGTTTCGAGAAGGGCAACCGCAACTGCCCGATCATCCCCGCCTGCACGCTGCGCGGGGTGCTGGCGCGCGCCATGCGCGCTTTTTTCAAGGAACTGGACGGCCAGACCCTTGCCGACCTGCTCGGGCCGCGTGCGCAACTGGTGAAAATACTCGGCCAGACCGGCACGGCGCGATAGCACCTGGCCGCGCGCTTTTCACCCCGGTTGCCCAGATCACGAATTCAGAACGCCCACCTGCAAGGCCCGAAACCATTCGATGAAGCGGCCGACATCGGCGCCCTGGTAGATCGCGCCATGCTGGGGGCAAAGCATGTCGATTTGCAGCGCCTCGACACGGTCACACCAGGCATTTTTTGCCGCGTTGGAGCCCATCCAGCGACGGTGGAATCCTTCGGCGCAACGGATGTGTTTGTCGAAATCCTCGACAAAGAGGCCGTTTTGGTCCGCCGGAAGCAGCGCCGCGCCCACATCGCCCGAAAACAGGATGCGCGCCTTCGGGTCGTAGAGGTGAAAATTGCCGGATGAATGCAGGAAGTGGGCCGGCACGGCGACAAGATCAAGATCGCCCAAGCCGATTGTCATGCCGCCATCGGCAATCGGAATGAATGTTTCGGCCGTACCGCCGAAGTGCGGAATGAAACTGCCCCACAGCCAGCTCACATAGCAACGCAGTCCGGGGTTGAACTCAAGCCACAAGGACAGCGACGAAACAATGTCCGGATCCTGGTGCGAGGCAAACAGCGCCTTGATCGTGGACGGGTCAAGTTCGGCGCTCACCGCAGAAAAAACCGCGGGGAAAATTTCCGAACCACCGGGGTCGCAAAGCACCGCCTTCGCCCCCTTCACAATGACGTATTCATTGGTGTCGATTACATAGCCCGGCCGCTCGGGGTCACGTGCAACCACCAGCCAGCGATGATCGCCTTCAGCATAAATAGTCTTGCACGTTTTCATTCAGCACCCCCGCTACGTTCTCGTAAGGACTTGACGCAAAGCATGATGTCCTCGATGGTCTGGCCAAACTGGAGCGCCACCAAAGACAGTGAGTCGGCGAACTCCCCGCCGTAGGCGCCCTCGATCTTGGCCGTTCGCGCCAGCACGGCACCAAATTCCACCAGTCTTTCGACCTCCACCAGCGAGGCCATCAACGCCTTGTGCAAGAGGGCGATATCCTGCCGCCGTTCTTCTGCTCCCAGCTCCTGCCTGTCGATAACCGACTGGACTTGCGCGCTGCGTTGGATGCCGCGCAAGCGCAATTGCTGATCGGTGCGTTCGATCATGCCGTGGGTGCGCCGCTGACACGCGTCATCAGACACCGCCGTTACCGTTCTTGCCGTCGTGCCGCGCAGCTCCAGCATGCCGCCCTCAAGGGCGCGAATGAACTCGCGCAATTCATTCGACAACACGCCAAAGCCCCGCGCCACCGCCCCGGCGCGGCGCGCCAGGAGGATGGCGTTCAATGCCATCAAATTGATGCGGAATGCGATTGCAATGATGCGTTTGATGTCTTCATTGACACCGGCGGCCCTTGACAGGGCGGAATTGTGAAACGGCGATGCGATCATCGGTGAAGCCTGGTCGCTGGGCAAACCGCCGTATTGACTCAGATCAAACAGCAGCGCCGCTGCCGTCCGGGACGGCCGCTATTATTGAAATTACAAACTGTACTAACCGTAAGCCCATTGCGCCAAGCGGGCGTTTCCAGTCGCCTTAGTTGCCAATTTGGACAACTCTGGAGGAAGCGATCGACCTCAGGCCTGGTACACCACCGCACCATCAACAAGCGTGTAGCGTACCCGCCCCGGCAGTTCGTAGCCGAGAAACGGCGTGTTCTTGCCCTGGCTTTTCAGGCTTTGCGTGGTCAGCGTAACTTGCGCGTCGGCGTCGAACAGGCACAGGTCGGCGGCACGGCCGACCGCGAGTTCGCCGGCCTCTATGCCTAGTACGCGCGCCGGTTCGCTGGTAATGCGCGCGAGCGCCCTGGCCAGCGGCAGTTTGGCTTCGGCCGCCCATTTCAGCGTCAGCGGCAACAGCAGCTCAAGCCCGGTCGCGCCCGGCGTTGACTCGCCAAAAGGCAGCAGCTTTTCGTCCTCGTCGATGGGCGTGTGGTCGGAACAAATGGCGTCGACGGTGCCGTCGGCAAGCCCGGTGCGCAAGGCGTCGCGATCGCGCTGGCTGCGCAGCGGCGGAACCAGGTGGCATTGCGAATCGTAGTAACCCAGGTCCATGTCGGACAAATGCACGTGGTGCACGCCGACATCGCAACTCACCGGCAGGCCCTCGGCCTTGGCCGCCCTCATCATGGCGACACCGGCGGCGCTGGACAGGCGCGCGATGTGCACGCGCGTGCCGGTGGCGCGCACCAGTTCGAGAATGGTCGCCAGGGCGATCGTTTCGGCAAACACCGGAATGCCCGGCAAACCGAGGCGCGTCGCCACCTCGCCATCATGCGCGACACCGGTCTTGGTGAGATGCGCGTCCTGCGGCCGCAGCCACACGGCATAACCAAAGGTCGAGGCGTACTGCATCGCGCGCCACAGCACTTCGCTGTCGGCGATGGCCGCGTCGGCCTGCGAGAAGGCCACACAGCCGGCTTCGACCAACTCGACCATTTCGGTCAGGCGCTTGCCGGCGAGGCCCTGGGTCAGCGCCCCCAGCGGATGCACGTGCGCGAGGTGCAGACCGCGCGCGCGGTACTTGAGCATTTGCACCAGGCCGGGTTCATCGAGCGGCGGCTCGGTATCCGGCGGGATGGCAAGGTGGGCGACGCCACCGGCCACGGCGGCCTGCATTTCCGACTCCAGCGTGGCCTTGTGCTCCAGCCCCGGTTCGCGCAGCCGCGCCGACAGGTCGACAAGGCCAGGCGCCACCACCAGTCCGGCAGCATCGATGACGCGCTCCGCCTTGAAGGCCGCGGGTGCGGCGCCAAAGGCGGCAACACGTCCCTTGCTGATAAACACGTCCTGCTTTTTATCCAGGCTGCTTTTCGGGTCTATGACCCGGCCGTTCTTGATGTGTATGTTCATGGTTGTTTTCTCAAGAGTCAGTTGCCGGCGAGAATGGACATCACCGCCATCCTCACGGCGATGCCGAAGGTCACCTGCGGCAGGATCACCGACTGCACGCCGTCGGCCACCGCCGAGTCGATTTCGACGCCGCGGTTCATCGGGCCCGGATGCATGACAATGGCGCCGGGTTTGGCGCGGGCGAGTTTTTCCGGCGTCAGGCCGTAGACCTTGTTGAATTCCTGGGCGCTCGGCAGCAAGGGACCGCTCATGCGTTCGTTTTGCAGGCGCAGCATGACAATCACATCCACATCGCGCAGGCCCTCGGCCATGTCGCGGTGGTATTTCACGCCCATCTGCTCGACCGCCGCGGGCATCAGCGTCTGCGGCCCGATGACGCGCACATCGGGCGTGCCCAGGGTGGTGAGGCCGTGGATGAGCGAGCGCGCCACGCGCGAGTGCAGCACATCGCCGACGATGGCCACCGCCAGCGAGCGGAAGTCCTTTTTGTAATGGCGGATGGTGTAGAGGTCGAGCAGGCCTTGCGTCGGGTGGGCGTGGCGGCCGTCGCCGGCGTTAATCACATGCAGGTGGCTGGCGACGTGGCGCGCGATCATGTGCGAAGCACCCGATTGCCCGTGGCGCACCACGAACATGTCGGCGTGCATGGCCGAGAGGTTGTCGACGGTGTCCAGGAGCGATTCGCCCTTGGTTGCGGAGGACGTGTTGATGTTGAGGTTGATGACGTCGGCCGACAGGCGCTTGGCGGCGATCTCGAAGGTGGTGCGGGTGCGCGTGGAGTTTTCGAAAAACAGGTTGAACACGCTCTTGCCGCGCAGTAGCGGCACCTTTTTCACTTCGCGTTCGGTAACGCTGACAAAGGACGCGGCGGTGTCGAGGATGCGCGTGACGATGGCGGCGGGCAGTCCCTCAAGGGACAACAGGTGTTGCAATTCGCCCTTGTCGTTGAGCTGGGGATTGCGGCTCATGCTTTGGAGTCCGTTTGGATTTCGGGTTTGGATTTCTGGTCGGAGAGTTTCATGCTGAATTTTCCGGCCTCGTCCTTGGTCAGGCGCAACAGCTTGCCCGGCGGGACGCTTACCTTGGTGCCGCAATACTGCGCGGCGATGGGCAACTGGCGCTCGCCGCGGTCTGCCACCACCACCAAGCTGATCGACGCCGGCCGGCCGTAATCGAACAATTCGTTCATTGCCGCGCGCACGGTGCGGCCGGTGTAGAGCACGTCATCGACCAGCAGAATTTCCGCGCCGTCGACCTGGAAGGGAATCTGGCTGGGGTGCACCGTGTGGTGCAGGCCCGCGGTGTCGAAATCATCGCGATAAAACGAGATGTCGAGGGCGCCCAGAGGCGCGGTGATACCCAGCGCCTTGTGCAGGCGTTCGGCCAGCCACAGGCCGCCGGTGTAAATGCCCACCATCGCGGTGCGCGGCGTAATGACGGGCCGCAGCTCCTCGATCAGCTTGGCGCACAGTTGTTCGGTGTCGGGCAATTTCATGGTGAAGTTCCTGCTTGGTGTTGAGTGGGGTCACGCTGTTCAGGGTCATCGAGCCAGGCTTGCAGGATGATTTGCGCCGACAGCGAATGTGCCAGGTGCTTGTGCTTGCGACCGCCCTTGCCCGCTTCGCGCAGGGCTTCTTCGGCGCTGGCCGAGGACAGGCGCTCATCGACCAGAGCCACCGGCAGGCGAAACCGCCCCTCGAGCTGGCGCGCGAAACGGCGGCAACGCGCCGTCATGGCGTGTTCGGTGCCGTCCATCGCCAGGGGCAAACCGACCACCAGGCGCGCCGGCTGCCAATCCTTGATCAACGCTTCGATGGCGGCAAAGCGCTTGTCCACTTCGGTCGCCTCTATCATGTCCAGGGGATTGGCGAGGCCGGTGACGGTGTTGCCTATGGCCACGCCCAGATAGCGTTCGCCAAAGTCAAAAGCGAGGACGGTGCTGGGAGCGGACACTGGGTGCGGGGCGGGAGATTGGGCGTAAGCGAGTGCTTCCACCGTCAGGCCAGCGCCGGGAAGCTCATGCGTGCCCCGCCACATCGGACAGGGACGCAAAATCAACACCAAGCAATTCCATCGCCGCAGGCAGGCGCTCTTCAGGCGGGAGGTCGAACAAAATGTCTTCGCTTGCTTTGACGGTAAGCCAGGCGTTTTGCCCGATCTCGTGCTCGAGTTGGCCTGCTGCCCAGCCGGAGTAACCCAGGGTCACCAGCAACTTGTCCGGTCCCGTGCCCGCGCCCACGGCTTCGAGGATATCCATCGAGGTAGTCAGGCCAAGATGCGGCTGTCCCTCCACGCCCAGGGTGGATTTCCACTCACCCAGCGGGCTGTGCAGCACAAAACCCCGATCCGTCTGCACCGGCCCGCCGAAATACACCGGCGCCTTCGCCGTTTCAGGGTTGCGCTTGATTTTGATTTCCAGCCGCTCGAGCAGCGCCAGCACTGTCATGTCTATGGGCCGGTTGACCACCACGCCAAGCGCACCCTGGTCGTTGTGCTCGCAAATATAGGTCAATGACCGGGAAAAATGCGGGTCGGCCATGTTGGGCATGGCGATTAGGAAGTGGTTCGTAAGGTCGACGCTGGCCACGGCTTGCATTTTAACAGGCGGCGACGATCACGGGCGACTTCATCGCAGCCTGCGGCCGCCGATACCCCGCCTCAGTCGGCGCTGATTTTCGCCTCGCGTATCACCTTGGACCAGTATTCCAGGTCGATCCTCACCACCTGGTCGAGTTGGGCGGGCGGCATGTAGCGCGCTTCAATGCCCGAGTTACTGGTGGCTTTACGTATTTCCTCGGTGTCGAGCACCTGCTTGAGGGCATCGGTCAGACGCTTGACCGCCTCAGGCGGGGTTCCTGCGGGAGCGAACAAGGCCACCCAGGCTTCCAGTTCAAAACCCGGGTAACCCGATTCGGCCGAAGTGGGCACATCGGGCAGCAACGGACTGCGCGTCTTGGCGGCGATGGCCAGGCCGCGCAATTTGCCCGCCTGGATGTGCGACATCACCGACGGCGGCGTCGCCACTGTCATCTGCACCTGGCCGGAAATCACGTCTAGCATCATCGGCCCCGAGCCCTTGTAGGGCACCTGCGTCAGGTTGATCTTGGCAATCTGCTTGAACAACTCCACGCCGACATGCGGCACCGAGCCGTTGCCCGGCGTGCCGTAATTGACCTTGCCGGGATTGGCACGCGCATAGGCGACCAGTTCCTGCAGGTTGTTCACCGGCAGCGAAGGGTGCACCGCCACCAGGTGCGGCGAGACCGCCAGCATCGCCACCGGCGCAAAATCGCGCAGCGGATCCCATTGCAGCTGCGAAAATAGGGTGGGGTTGCCGACGTGGAACATCGAATAGCCCACCAGCAGGGTGTAGCCGTCCGGTTTTGCCCGGGCGACAAAGGTTGCGGCGATATTGCCGCTCGCACCGGATTTGTTTTCCACCACCACCGACTGGGCGAGGATCTTGGCCAGCGGCGGTGCGACCAGCCTGGCAACGTAATCGAGTATGCCGCCCGGCGGCACCGGCACGATCAGGGTGACCGGACGATTGGGGAAGGGCTGCGCCTGCACCCCGACGGCGCAAAAGCATCCGATGAACAGCAGAACCGCTTTTCCGAGCGCGCGCATTGTCTTTTCCCCCCGCGGTTTTAATTTGAATGAACGGCGGCAAGCGCCCTTCATGTTCGCCCGAGTATCACTGGAGCAGGGAGCAGCGTCAACAGCGTGGCGGTGTGCGAAAATCGGGCACCATCCCGTCCGCCATGCCCACCCCCCCCGACTCCGCCGCCCTGGTCTGGTTTCGCCGCGACTTGCGCGTCGATGACCATGCCGCGCTGTATCACGCCTTAAAGCAGCATGGGCGTGTGTATTGTGTGTTTGTCTTTGACACCGACATCCTCGACCCGCTGCCAACGCGCGCCGACCGGCGTGTCGAGTTCATCTGGTTGAGCGTGATCGAACTCGACGCGAAGCTGCGCGAACATGGTGGCGGGCTCACGGTGCTGCACGGCAGGGCGCGCGAGCAGATAACGCGGCTGGCTGCGCGACTCAAAGTCGACGCCGTGTATGCCAACCACGACTACGAACCGGCGGCGATTGCGCGCGATGAGGCGGTCGCAGCAGACATTGCGGTGGGTGGCGCCGCCTTCCAGACCTTCAAGGACCAGGTGGTGTTCGAGCGCGAGGAGGTGATGACGCTCGCCGACACGCCTTATTCGGTGTTCACCCCCTACAAGAACGCCTGGCTGAAAAAGCTTAATCCCTTCTACCTCAAACCCTATGCGGTGAAACCCTATCTCAAGGCCCTCGCCCCGCCACCCCCGGCGCGAATCCCTACTCTCAAGGAACTGGGATTTGAGACGACCAATTTTGCATCACTGGGCATCCCGGCCGGCATGTCGGGCGCGGCAAAGCTGCTCAAGGATTTTCGCGGGCGCATGGACGAATACCAAGAGCGGCGCGATTTCCCCGCCGTCAAGGGGCCGTCGTATCTGTCGATACATTTGCGCTTCGGGACGGTGTCGATACGCGCCCTCGCCGCCGAAGCACACGCGCGCGCCAGCCGCGGCGCGCAGGTATGGCTGTCGGAGCTGATCTGGCGCGATTTTTATTTCATGATCCTCAGCCACCATCCGCATGTCGTCGGGCACAGCTTCAAGCGCGAGTTCGAGGACCTGCCTTTCGACAACGACAAGGCCAAGTTCGCGGCATGGTGCGAGGGCCGCACCGGATTCCCGCTGGTCGATGCCGCCATGCGCCAGCTCAACGCCACCGGCTACATGCACAACCGCCTGCGCATGATCGCCGCCTCCTTCCTGGTCAAGGACCTGCATATCGACTGGCGCTGGGGCGAACAATATTTCGCCGACCAGCTCAACGACTTCGACTTGTCCGCCAACAACGGCGGCTGGCAGTGGGCGGCTTCCACCGGCTGCGACGCGCAACCGTATTTCCGCATTTTCAATCCGGTGACGCAATCGGAGCGTTTTGACGCCGAGGGCAAGTTCATCCGCAAGTACGTGCCCGAGCTGGCCAAGGTGAAGGGCAAGTTCATTCACGCGCCCTGGCTGCTCGGGCCGATTGAGCAGCAAGCCGCCGGCTGCGTCATCGGCAAGGATTACCCGGCGCCGGTGGTCGATCACGACTGGGCGCGCAAGCTGACGCTGGAGCGCTACGGCAGGGCGAAAAAGTCTTAAGCGCCAATTTGGGATTGTGATTTCGGGCTGCTTGCTCTAGCCTGTAGCGCAACAGTGAACTGAAAGGGAAACAAAATGAAGGTACCGCGCTTTCTGGTTCTTTGCGGATTGCTCGCGCCATTGCTCACATTCGCGCAAACTTACCCGAACAAGCCGGTGCGCCTCGTCGTGCCGTTTGCGGCCGGTGGCGCCGCCGACACGGTCGCCCGCGCGACGGGCAACCGCATCAGTGAGGCGCTCGGGCAACCGGTGGTAATTGACAACCGCGCCGGCGGACTCGCCGCGATAGGCTCGGATGTTGTCGCCAAGGCATCGCCAGACGGATACACACTGCTGCTCGCGGTGAGTCCGCCGCACACGATATTTCCATTGCTCATCAGAAACCTGCCCTTTGACAACATCAAGGACTTCACGCCCATCGCCATCATCGGCACACTGCCCCAGGTGATAGCGGTGCATCCGTCATTGCCGGTAAATTCGCTGAAAGAATTGATCGAATACGCGAAAAAAAATCCCGGCAAGCTATCGTTCGGAACCTCCGGCGTCGGCACGGCACAACACTTGGGCGGATTGCACCTCAACAAGATGACTGGCATAGACCTGCAGCACATCGGATACAAGGGAGGCGGACAGGCGATCAACGACCTGCTCGGAGGCCAGGTGCCGATTGGCATCCTCACCTTGTCGAACGTGATCGTGCATGCACGCACCGGCAAACTCAAACTGCTGGCCATGCTCGAGGCACAACGCGCAAAGGGTGCCCCGGAGATTCCCACCGTGGCTGAGGCCGGCGTGCCCGGGTTTGCCATTCCGGACACCTGGATCGGGTTGATGGGCCCAGCACATTTGCCGGCGCCGATCGCCGGGCAGTTGAACGCGGCGGTGACAAAGGCGCTGGAATTTTCGGACGTGCGTTCGCGCCTTGACGCGGCGGGCTTCGAAGTGAGGATCGCGACACAGCAATCCTTCGCCGACTCGATTGCAAAAAGCTACGGTGTGTACCAGAAGATCGTAAGCGACGCCGGCATCAAACCGGAGTAAGGCTATTTGAGGTTGTGCGCGGCAGAGGCGCCGCTGGACAACCAGCCGATATTGCAGCACAGGAACTTGGCGGCATGCTCGGGCGGCGGCGTCTGGTGGCTGCGACCGAGCACCACCGGTACGCCGTCGACCAGCACGTGGCTGATGCCCGGAAAATCGCCGTGCGCGATGGCATCCGAAAGCGAACCTCCCTTGGAACCCCTGACCGGCCCGCAGACCACCACATCGGCCGGACGCCCCGGTGCCAGAATGCCGCAATCGAGCCCATGGGCACGCGCGGTATTGCCGGTCCCCACCGCAATCGCCTCAGCCGGCGACAGTCCGCAAATCGATGTGAGGAACAAGATATTTTTGAACATGCCGCGCGGAATGACGCCTGTGCCGCCCGGCGTATCGGTGCCAAGGCACAAGCGGTCGAGGCGCCCGCGCGATACCAGCCGCTTGACCGCGCGCGCGGTCGAACCGTAGTTGCCCGACGAACATATCTCCAGCGCAAACGAGGTCTCGTCGACCACGCGATCGAGGTCCTCATCGCTCATCGGGATCGGACCGCCAGACACGTGCGCGGCGATGTCCGGCTGCAACCACGAGAGAATGTCGTAACCGCACATCTGCGAAGAGCCTGAGCGCGAAACCCCTCCGGTGTGAACCTTGGTGCGAATGCCGCGCTCGCGGCACCAGCGCACGTACTGCTTCGCCTCGTCGGGATTTTCGTCGAGAGGATAAAAAATAAACTTGGCGAATTTCGTCCCGTGCGCGGCAATGCGATCGAAGTGCCCGGCGTTCATCCCGGGCACAAGAAGGACTGTGCCGGCAATCAGCTTGGCGCCACTCCAGCGCACGCGCCCGGTGGTCTGCGCCATCACCACAGCGAGCGATGTCACGAGCTCCGCGGTCAGCGCATCCGGATCGAGGCCGGGCAAATGCAGTTCGCCCGCCGAAACCAGCGTGGTGGTGCCGCCGTTGAGGTAATTGCCGATCCAGCCGGTGGCATTCTGCGTCGGCGTCCACTCGCCGCACACCGGATGCACATGCCCATCCACCAGCCCCGGCATGACAGCGCTTCCCCGCGCATCGATGATCACCTCGCATTCACCGGGACTGGCCGGATCGAAAGCGGCGATGCGTCCGTCTTCGATCAGCAAAGAATGCACCGCCGAGGCGGGCGCAACCAGGTCGCCGGTAAAAAACTCTCCAATATTTTCTATCAGGACACGCGGCATGCGACGACCTCCCCTGCGCTTCGATTGCCGATTGTAGCAGCGGGGCAATCGCCCGCCGCCTTTTCACGACCGCGCCGACTAATCGATCTTCGCCGCCTTGCGCACGCTTTCAATCAGCGAGGTGCGCATCAGGAACTGCTTGTGCCGCACCGGGTCGTCGGCAATGCGGCGCAGTTCGTCGAAATTGGCCTTGCGCTGCGCCGGGTCGCGTTCTTCCAGGCGTTTTTTGTTGACGATGGTCTGCTGCTGCACGAACTCGATTTGTAGCGGGCGGCGGCGGCGCTCGTAGCGGTCGAGCAGCGACGCATCGGCGGTGCCGGTCGCCACCTGCCACAAGGTATCGGCGAGGTCCATGATGTCGTGAATGCCGCCGTTGAGGCCAAGCCCGCCTATGGGATTGTTCACGTGCGCGGCATCGCCGGCGAGGAACACGCGGCCCTGACGGAAGGTTTTGGCCACGCGCTGGTGCACACGATAGATGTTCCGGTGCACCACCAGCTCCAGCGGGTGGTCGTCAAGCAGCTGGGCAAAGCGCCTTTTCACCGACGCGTCGGTGAACGCCTCTTCGTCGGTTTCGTTCTCGCCGGCGCGAAACACCGCGCGCCAGCGGCCCTTCAGGTCGTCGCCCATGACCTTGAACAGGTTGGCCCACTCGTCCGGATGGGCGATGTAGCAGCGGTAACGGCAACCGATGGCACGCTCAAAGTCGAACAGCGAGGTAAGCACCAAAAAACGCTCCGGCCAGGTATAGCCCTCAAACTCGATGTCCATGGCCTTGCGCACGGTGCTGCGGCCGCCGTCGCAGCCGATGAGGTAATCGAACACGCGCCGGTCGGCGGCACCGGCTTTGTCCAGCTCCACCGTCACGCCGCTTTCGTTCTGGCTGATGGCCGTCACCGTCGTGCCCATCAGCACCTCGGCGGCAGCCTCCTTCGCCAGGCGGCGCAGGCCCAGTTCCGCAAGCTTGTGCTGCTCGGTTTGTATCACATACGGAAACGGCGTCTCGTCGCGCAGCACGGAGTGGTCAAATTCCACCTGCGGGGTCATGTCAACGCCGTCCCAGTGCTGGAAATGCAAGGCCTTGAGGCCCAGCGCTTCGAACTCCTCCGCGAGGCCCAGCTCGGCAAGCATTTCCAGCGTCGAAGGATGGGTGGTGGCGGCGCGCGGGCCGTGGTCTATGGCCGCCTCGGCTTCGATGAGGGTAACCTTGAAGCCTTTCTTGATACAGGCAATGGCCGCGACAACGCCGACCGGGCCGGCGCCGACAATGCCAACGTGGGTTTCTTTGATAGATTGCATAATTGCGATGGTCTCTTTTCATCGGCGCGAATACGCCTGCCGAGATAATACAAGCTGGCTGGCACCGCGCGCAGCCGTGTATCATTTCCCTTCACCTTTCACTCCGTCACTTCTTTACTTTTTTCAGCCCCGCGCAGAAAGAATTCCAAACATGACCGTACGCGTCGCCATTCCGGACCTGGTGTCCCCGTCGTATTTCCCCGCCATCGCTGCGGTGGAACTCGGCCTGTTCAAAAAAGAAGGCTATGACGCCGAACTCGAGCTGGTGTTTCCGGTCACCCGCGCCTACCAGGAGTTGCACGACGGCAAATGGGATTTCATCGGCGGCGCTTCACATGCGCCGCTGTATGCCTTCAAGGACTGGGCCGGTGCGCGCATCCTGTGCGCGCTGTCGCAGAACATGTACTGGTTCCTGATCGTGCGCGCCGACCTGAAATTGAAACGCGGCGACCTCGCCGGCGTGCGCGGCCTGCGCATAGGCGCGGCGCCCGGTCCGGTGGACGGGCTGCGCCGCATGCTGACGCAAATCGGCATGAACCCGGATACCGACGTGAAAATCGGTCCGATTCCCGCGGCGGCCGGTGCCGGCGTGTCATTCGGCGTCAGTGCCGCCAAGGCGCTGGAGGCGGGCGAGATTGACGCCTTCTGGGCCAACGGCATGGGTTCGGACGTGGCGCTCAAGAGCGGCATCGGCACGCTGGTGCTCGATGCGCGCCGCGGCGACGGGCCGGCGGGCGCCATCGACTACTGCTTTGCCGCCTGGGTAACGACGGAAAAACTGATGACGGAAAACCCCGCGCTCGCGCGCGCCTCCATCCGCGCCATCACCGGCGCGCAGCGCGCGCTTGCCGCCGACCCGGCATGCGCGACGCCGATCGCCAAAAAACTCTTTCCCGCGGCCGAGGCCGAAATGATCGCCGACCTGATCCGCCGCGATGCGCCGTTCTACGACCCGGCGGTGCCGCCCGGCAAAGTCGCGACAATGAATCGCTTCGCCCAAGACCTCGGCCTGCTGTCGCGCGATGTCGCCTACGACAAGGTGGTCGCCACCGCGTTCAGCGATTTGTGGAAAAGCGCCTGAACCGGCACCGGGCAATCCACTGACGCGCCGGAGCGCGGTTTTAGAAGCGAGTAGCGCTTAACCAAACCATTCCCCCTCGTTCTTATTGTCATCCCCGCGAAAGCGGGGATCCATGGGGTTGAGTTTGTCCCTGTGCGACGAACCCCATGGGTTCCGGGTTCCGCTACGCGACCCCGGAATGACAGGGTTTATTAAAAAAGCGTCGCGCGCGCTTGGTGCGGAATTCCCGCCGATTGCCCCGCCGGACGCTACTTGATGCGGGTGTTGGCGAGGGCCAGCCGGTCGACCAAGTTGCTCGCCAGCGCACGCGTGAAGTGCAGTTGCGCGCCAACACTCATGCGCGCAAGCGCTGCGGGCTCGAATTCGGCGAGAGTGCTCTTGGTCATGGTGCTCACCGTCGCCTGGCGCAACATCTCGCCGCCGCGGATATAACCCATTTCACCGATGCACTCGCCGTGATCAACCAGGTTGAGCAGCCGCCCCTTTTGCGTCACCTTGACCTGGCCTTGCGCAAGGAAAAAAAAGTTCTGTCCCGGCTGGTCTTCGGTAATGAGGATTTGCCCCGGCTCGGCGCGCCGCCAGTTACCCGCCTGCACCAATTCCCAGGTTTCGGCGTCGGTAAGCGTGCTGAGCATGGCCACACGCTTGAGGGCGACGAATTTTTCGCTGTCGGGCACGGTCTGCGGGTCGCTCAAGAGCTGCGCGACCGCCGACAGGTCGGCGGCAAAATCGGCCCAGGTCGGGTAGCGTTGTTCGGGACGCTTGCCCATCGCCTGCAACACGATCTTGTCGATGGAAGGCGGCAGGCTGGGCCGCAGCTTTGACGGCGGCACCGGCGGTTCGGTCAAGACCTTTTGCTTGAGGGCCTCCATGTTCTCGGCGATGAACGGCCGCTGCCCGGTGAGCAGTTCGTAGAGCACCACACCGAGGCAGTACATGTCGCTGTGCAGGGTCAGCTCCTTGTGCGACAGCTGTTCGGGCGACATGTAGGCGGGCGAGCCGATGTTGGCCGTCTGCGCCACCTGCGCCTTGCGCAGCAGCGCGGCGCCAAAGTCGGCAATTTTCACCTCGGTGCCGCTGACCAGCATGATGTTCGCCGGCTTGATGTCACGATGGACGATGCCCTCGCGAAAAGCGTAATCGAGCGCCCAACAGCACTTAAAACCCACCTGCACCACGTCCTCCACCGACAGCATGGTGTCGACACGCAGGTGCTGCGACAAATCACCGCCTGGCACGTATTCCATGGCGATATGACCGGCCTCGTCGCCGACCACCGCATCGAGAATGGCGACGATATGCGGGTGTTTCAACTTGCCGGCAAGCGACGCCTCGTTGAGGAATTGCGCGCGGTAAATCGAACCGAACTCAGTGTCGCGAAACACCTCGGGCTCAATGGTCTTTAAGGCCACCTCGGCGCCCGAGAAGGTATCCACCGCCAGATAGACGGTGCCGGTCGCACCCTTGCCAAGCATTTGCTTGACGGTGTACTTGCCTATTTGCAGGTCAAAGTCCATGGTGGCAATGATACCGCGATGCGGCGCATCACCCCAGTCCCGCCGCTCCTGGATGTTGTCTTGTGCGCCCTCGACATCGCCCTGGTCAGCGCGGTCATCGCACTGGGCGGATGAGCCCCGCGCCATCGGGTACAGGTCGTTCGTGCAGGCCTCGCTCGGCCTGAGTTTCTGATCAGCCGGGCCGCTTGGTGGCAAACTGGCGGTCTTGGTGAAACTCTTCCCCCTGCGTTGCGTGGCAAACTGGCGGTCTTGGTGAAACTCTCCCGCTTTGGCGATGAATAGCTGGCAATGAATATCCGGTTTCAGCGTCTGGTCGACCGTTATGTCGGCATTCCAATCTGCGCGGCGCTATCGCTGTTTGACCGGATTTTCGGCCCCAGCGTTCCCGCCGGCATGGTCGTGCGACCGCAAAACATCCTGGTGATACTGCTCTCGGAAATGGGCAGCCTGGTGCTGGCCGAGCCGATGTTCGCCCGGCTGAAGGCAAAATACCCCGAGGCGACGATTCACGTTTTGCTGTTTGCCAAGAACCGCGAGGTACTGGACCTGCTCGGCGTGGTGGCTCCGGGTAATGTGCTGACCCTCAATGACGAGGGCTTGCTGAGTTTTGCCGGCGACAGCCTCTCCGCGCTATGGAAATTGCGCGCGCTCAAGCTCGACGCGGTGCTCGACTGCGAGTTGTTTTCGCGTGTCAGCAGCATTTTTTCCTATTTGTCCGGCGCCAGGCTGCGCGCCGGCTTTCACCGCCACACCCAGGAAGGCCTGTACCGCGGTTCGTTCATCAACCGTCCGGTGCTGTACAACCCCTACCGCCACCTGAGCCTGCAATTGCTGGCCATGGTCGCGGCGCTCGAATCAAAAACCTTCCCGCTGACCAAGGACCTGCCGGTGGCGATGCCGGGCGGTCCGCCGCCACTTGAGTTCAGGCCGGGCGAACTGGAAGAGGCGGCCACGCGCTTGCAGTCCGATTTTCCGGCGATCGCCGGCAAGCGCCTCATCCTCATCTACCCGAGCGGCGGCATGTTGCCGATACGCGCTTGGCCACTTGAATCCTATGCCAGCCTGTGCACCAGCCTCCTCAAAGAGGGCTACGCCGTCGGTGTGGTCGGACTGGCCGAGGACCGGCCGCTGGGTGAGGCGCTGGTCAGGCAAAGCGGCAGCACGCTGTGCATAGACCTGACCGGTTACACAAAATCCGTGCGTCACCTGCTGGCGCTGTTTCATCGCGCCGACCTGCTGATCACCAACGACGGCGGACCGGGACAGTTCGCCGCACTGACGAGCATTCCCTCCATCGTGTTTTTCGGGCCGGAAACACCGCTGCTCTACCGCTCGCTGTCGGCGAATGCGTGGTGTTTTCACCTCGCCCTGCCCTGCTCACCCTGCCTGACCGCCTACAACCACCGCGCTTCGCCCTGCGATGGCGACAACCAGTGCCTGAAGCAAATCACCCCGGACGAGGTGCTGGCCAAGGCGCACGAGCTGCTCGCCGCCGGCCGATCTTCATCGACAGGAATCGCATGACGCTCATTCAACGGGCGATGCAACATCCGCTGGTGATGCGGGTCTTGAAATGGCGTTTCCTCAAATTCGGCACGGTCGGCGCATCCGGAACCGTGGTCAACCTGGCGGTGTTGTATATCGGGCAGGAGTTTTTGTTCAGTGCCATCGCACAGCCGGAAACACGGCTGAATTTTTCCCTCGCCGGGGCAATCCTGGTTGCCACCATTAATAACTTCACCTGGAACCGCATCTGGACCTGGCATGACCGCAGGCACATGCAGGTCAAACCGGTACTTACCCAATTCGTGCAATACGCCCTCGCCTGCTGGCTGGGCATATTGCTGCAAGTGGTGTTTACCAAGATTCTGGTGGTCTATTTGCACTACCTTCTTGCCAATCTCATCGCCATCGTCGGTGCCAGCGTGTTCAATTTTGTCGTCAACGACTTGTGGACCTTCCGCCACCGCAAGCCGCCGGTTGGCGATGCCGACAACCCGGCGCGAAAGCACGGCTGACTGATGTTGTCACACATGTCGTCTCACAGGCCGCCGCCAAGCTCGCGCTCGCGTACCCTGCTCTACGGCCTGGCCATGCTGCTGGCCGTAGTAGTCTATTTTTTCGGCCTCGACAGCCAGCACATCCCGAAAAACGGCGACGAGAACGTCTATGCCCACATCACGCGGCTGACCGCCGCCTCGGGTCACTGGCTGCCGCTGCAATCCGAACTCAATGCCATGCGCAACACCAAGCCGCCGCTGCTGTTCTGGCAGGGCATGGCCTCGACCGGGCAGGGACAAGACTGGACGCTGTGGAATTTGCGCTACCCGAATGTGATTTACACCTTGCTCACGGCCACGATGGTGTTCCTGCTCGGCTGGCGGCTGTCGCAAAACTTTGCGCGCGGCGCGGTCGCCGCGCTCGCCTTCCTGGCGTTTTTCAGCACCTACCGCTATGGCCGGCCGTTCCTGACCAATGCGCCGGAAACCTTCTGGCTGTTTTTGCCGTTCTTCATCCTGCTCTACTGCAAACAATGGGCGTTCGCATCGCGCTGGCTGCCGGCGGTGCTCGGCGTCATCATCGGCATCGGCCTGCTGTACAAATCCTTTGCGCTGTTGCTGCCGGTGGGCGTGGGACTCGCCTGGTGGTATCTGCAGCGACGCGATTACCGGCTGGGCGAGTTCATCCGCAGCGATGTTCCCAAGCTGCTCCTGGTCGCGGTAATTTCACTGGCCATGTTCGGCCTGTGGTTTGTGCTCGACCCGGATCCGCAGGCGGTATGGCAGGAATTTGTGATGAAGGAGAACGCCGGCAAGTTCGACCCGGCCGGCGCGTCGTATTGGTCCAAGCTGTTGTGGGGCAGCTCCAGCGTCTGGACCATGTTCCTCGGCCTGCCGCTCAACGCCGGCCTGCTCGCCCTGCCGGTGGCGGCGCTGATGTTCGATGCGCTGCGCCATCGCAAACAACTCAGCGACGATGAAAAACTGCTGTGGCTGTGGTTGCTGGCGATGATCCTCGTCTTCAGCCTGCCCAGCCAGCGCTCGAGCCGCTACCTGCTCGCGGCGATGCCCGCGCTGGCGGTGCTGTGTGCGCTGGGCTGGGAGCGGCTGCACCGCGGCTGGTTCATCGCCACGCTGATGGTCTGCGCGGCGGCGCTGGCGCTGCTGGTGTGGCTGTCACTGCAGCTGCAGGCTGCCGTCCCCGGCGACGGCCTGTATTCGCCGCCTTACTGGTTGCTGCTGCTGGCTGCAGCAGCGTTCATGGTGGCCGCAGTGATGCTACCGGCGCTCACCCGCCCCGGCACCACGGTGGCGGTGCTGCTGGTGTTTTTATCGGCGGCGGCCTTCCTGCGCCCGTTTGACGGCGAGCGCGGGAATTTCAGCGCCGAAGCACAACTGCAGGTCGCCGGCAAGCCGGTATGGGTGCCGTATGATTTCAACGCCAAGTTCGAAGCCTACCGTTTCTTGTTGCCCACGGCGGATATTCAGGGTTATCGCGAAACGCGCGACACGAAAGCCGATGAACTGGCGCGGCATTACGCCTTGTTTGCCGTACGCCTTCCGCTGGGCACCGCGGCCGGCGCGCCCTGCAGCGGCTGCCGCGTCATCGCCGAACGGCTGGATTTGCGCGGCCGGCATTCCCCGGCCGAGCTCAACGAGATTCTCTGCGGCAGGGTGTTCGAGAATATTTTCCAGAAAGAACTGCTGGTCGAATCAGCGGTGGCTGCGCGATGAATGGCGCCCTGAACACGGCGGCGCACGGACGGATGCGGGGCGGCAGCTGGGTATGGGCACTCATCCTGATTGCCTTTGCCGCCGGTTTCTACAAGGCCGCGCAACGTCCCCCGGCGAGCTTGTTCCAGGCGCCGGCCAAGGCGCAGGCGGCCGGAACGATTTCCGGGACAGCGCAATCGGCCGATGCCGCGCCGCGTTCGCGTTTCCTTACCCCGCTTGCCGGCCCGCACCGCCACGCCGCGTCGCTGGTCGAGCTTGCGGACGGCCGCCTGCGCGCCTTCTGGTTTTCCGGCAGCCGCGAAGGCGCGGCGGATGTCGAAATTCGCAGCGCCGTGTTCGACCCGAAACAGGCGCGCTGGGGGGAAGAGACCACTGTCATCGACCGCCAAACCACCCAGTCAGCCTTGTCGCGCTTCATTCGCAAGCTCGGCAATCCGGTGCCGGTACGCGTCGCCGATGGCCGGCTGCACCTGTTCTTTGTCACCGTTTCGGTCGGCGGCTGGGCCGGCAGCTCGATCACGGTAATCAGCTCAAGTGATGAGGGCAAAACCTGGGGGCCGGCGCGCCGCTTGATCACCTCGCCATTTATCAATATCAGCACCCTGGTCAAGGGCACACCTATTTTGTACGCCGATGGCAGCATCGGGCTGCCGGTGTATCACGAGTTCCTCGGCAAGTTCGGCGAGTTGCTGCGCCTCACCGCCGACGCAACCCTACTCGACAAGCAGCGCTTGAGCCACGGCTACAGCAGCCTGCAACCGGTGGTGCTGGTACGTGACGCCACGCATGCGCAGGTGCTGATGCGCGCCGCCGGGGAGGCGAGCGCCAATCGCGTCATCGGCACCGGCACGGCCGATGCCGGCCGCACCTGGACGCCGGCGGAAAAAACCGCGCTGCGCAATCCGAGTGCCGCAGTGTCCGGATTCAGCCTGCCCGATGGCCCGCTGCTGGTGGTGGCGAACGACATCGAGGCCAATCGCGATGCGCTATCGCTGCTCGCCTCGGGTGATGGCGGCAAGACCTGGCGCACGCTGGCCGCACTGGAAGACCAAGTGCCGCGACCGGGGGGCGGACTGGCCGAGGGCGCGTTTGTCGCCACGGCGCGCAGGTTTGCAGCCGCCGGCGACAGCGCAATGGCGCAAAAGGATATCGACGCCCTGGCCGAGGCGTCGCGGCAGCGCCAGTGCGCCGCACAAGGCTGCAGCTTCGAGTTCTCCTACCCCTACATCATCCGCAGCGCGCAAGGCGACGCACACCTCGTCTATACCTGGAACCGCAGCGCCATCAAGCATATCGAATTTTCACGCGCCTGGCTGGATCTGCGCCTGAAGGAAGCGAGGATCGCGCCGTGATGCCCTTCACCGACCTGACCGGGCTGGCCGGCGTCGCGCTGGCCGCGGCCGTGGTGTTGCCCTCGCTATCCGGCCGATTTGCGCCGCGTACGCCAAAATTAATATTTGGCGGCCTGTTCGTGCTGATGTTATTGCCGCTGCCATTAATCGACCTGCCCTTCGCCGGCTATGTGCGCGGCGCCATCGGTGATTTGAGCATCACCAGCGTGCTGTTGCTTGCCCTTGCGGCCGCGTCGCGTTGCGGATTGGAGGCGGGCACCGCTGCAAGCGGCTCCGACCCGATGCGCAAACGCGCGTCGCTGCTGCTGCCGCTGGCGGCCGGCTGTGCGCTTTATCCGCTGGCACTGGGCGCAACGCAACTCGATCCCTATCAATGGGGCTTTGGCGAGCCGTGGTTCCTTGCGGCATTGTTGCTCGTTGCCATCCTCGCCAAATTGCTTCGCCTGCCGCTGGTCGCTGCGTCGATTGCCCTGGCGGTACTGGCTTGGGCAACCGGCTGGTATGAATCGGCCAATCTCTGGGACTATTTGCTCGACCCGATGCTGTGCCTGTTCGCGCTCGGCCGCCTGCTGGCGATGATTGTTGCCGGGTTTCACAAACAGCCGGCTTGAGCCTGGCGTTTTGTAGAAAACGCCGTCCCTCCTGGTAACAATTGCTTACCCATCTGACCGCCGAAGCGGACTACCATTTTCACATCAAGTCAGCGGAGAATGCCGCCGTGAAACGCATCAGCACAGCTTTGGGACTGGCCCTCGCCGTCATCATCGGCCTTGCCAGTGCGTCGACCCTCGCCGGCGGGCCTTACTACGGCCGTGGCGGTCATGGTGGTTACTACGGGCCACGCGTCGGTTTCGGTGTTTATTTTGGCGGCCCCGGCTTTTACGGCCCGGGCTATCCCTATTACGGCTTGCCCTATGCCTACGGCTATGGACCCGGGTACTACTATCCTCCGGCGGTGATTACCGTTCCATCAGCGCCCATCACCTATATCGAACAGCCGCAGGTGGTTCAGCCGGTTCCGCAACCCGCCCCGCAAGCGCAACAGGCATGGTGGTATTACTGCGCCGATTCCAATGCCTATTACCCTTGGGTCAAGGAATGCGCCAGTCCATGGAAACGCGTGGCACCGGTACCCTCGCCACAGGGGTGATTATGAATACCGTGCTGAAACATTCGCTGCTGTCCAGCCTGCTGTTACTTGGTGCCTGCGTCAGCGTTCCCCAGGGTCCGAGTGTCATGGCGCTGCCCGGTAGCGGCAAGGACTTCGGCCAGTTCCGCTTTGACGACCAGGAATGCAGGCAGTTTGCCAATCTCCAGGTTAACGGCAGCAACCCCGGCCAGGCCGCGAACGAAAGCATGGTCGCGAGCGCAGCCGTGGGCACGGCGGTGGGCGCGATCGCCGGCGTCGCCATAGGCGGCAGCAGCGGCGCGGGTGTTGGCGCCGGCGTCGGCCTGGTGACCGGCACGATGGTCGGCTCGGGCAGCGGTTATGCCTCCGGTTACGCGGCGCAACAGCGCTACGACAATGCCTATGTGCAATGCATGTACGCAAAAAACAACAAGGTTCCGGTGCAAGGCCGCTTCGAGACCCGTCAGGGCGGCCAGTCGGTCGCGGCGGTACCGCCGCGGCAAGCCCCGTCGGTTGTCACGCCATCGTTGCCGCCCGCGGGCACACCTTATCCGCCGCCACCGCCGGGCTATCGTTAATCCGCGTTAGTCGCCCGGCCCTGGCTGGCCGGGCGGGAAAGAGTCAACGTATACTGACGGGGTCCATCCAGAAGGCCTCGCCATGCAAACCCTCCGTACCCGCCACACCCAGGGCATCCTCGCCGCAACGCTCTTCACCGGCGCGCTGATTGCAACGACTCCCGCGATTGCGCAAAACACCGCGGCCTTCGAGCCCGCACCTTCGCTGCCCGCCGCGGACATCGCCCCGGCCACGGCCATCAAGAGTCCGCTGCACAAGCTGGCCGAGTCGGTGAAGATCGATAATTATTTCGGCGTATTCGTCATCGAGTCGAACTTCGGCAAATTTACCGTCACCGGTGTTCCGATGTTGAATGCGCGGGTACACGAGTTGCAGGCAATAGAAAAACTGCAAAAAGTCAGCCAGAGCGCGGCGTTCCAGGACGCATTGAAAAATTCCGCCACGGCCCTGGGCAAATTCGCCGAAACCGCGGTAAGCGATCCGGGCAAGGCGGCGGAGAGCGTCGGCAAGGGTGTCGAGACGGTGTTTGGCAACCTCGCCTACCTGGCAAAAAAGGGGGCCAATGCGGTTGGCGATACCGCCTCCGACATGACCTCCTCGCGCGCCAAGCCCGCCGCCAAGGCGGCCCCCGCCGGCGAACCCGAGCCGCCGTCCTTCACCGGCGATCCGTTTGGCTACAACAAGGCGCGGCGCGAATGGTCCAAGCAGCTGGGCATCGACCCCTACACCAGCAATCCGGTGCTGCGCCCGCTGCTCGATAACGCCGCACAAGCGACGTTCGCGGGAAATTTCGCCATCAGCTCGACCATTGGTGCGATTGCCGCACCGGCAAGCCTGGCGGTCAGTTTCGACGCCACGGTGCGCGATTCGGTATGGAACCAGTCGCCCCTCGACCTGGCGCAGGCGAACGAGCAAAAGCTGCTCGCGCTGGGCGTGGATGCGCGCGTCGTGCGCGACTTTTTGCGCAGCAAGTGGTTCACGCCGACGCTGCAAACCGGACTGACCGCAGCACTGGTGCGATTCGGCAAGATCGGCGGCATTGACGCGGTCATCCGCGCGGCGGCGGTGACCCAGGGCGAAACACGCGCGCGCTTCCTCGTCGATTCGGTGCGCATGCTGGTCCTGCATCACGAAAAATCGGGGCCGCTGGCATCGATCAAGATGAGCAACCTCGTCCCGGTGGGGGTCACCAAGGACGGTGCCCTGGTGGTGTCGGTGGCGGTGGACTACGCCTCCTGGGACAAGGGCGCGGCCAGCTTCACCACGCGCAAGGAACTCACCGGAAAACAAAAGACCCTGCTGGTCGCCGGCAAAACCAGCGCGCGTGCACAACAGGAACTCGCCAAGGCCGGCTGGACGGTGAAGGCCGGGCAGCGTCCCTGACGGGTCGGCGCCTTGCCGCGCGCCCCTTAGCGGCACGGCCTTATCGCAGCGTTTATTCAGGTTTTGGCGGTGAAGTCCATGTCATCGCCACCAGGGGGTGGCGGTGCGGGACGTGCCGCTGCAGGAGCTGGCACCGGCGCGGGGGGCGGTCTTGCCGCTGCCGCCGGTGCGACGGCACCACCGGCGGCAGCGGCCTTGGCGGCGGCACGCTGCGCCGCCGGCGGAAGCTGCTGCGGCGCGCCGGCGGTGGCGGCAAGCGGCACAGGCACACCGGTGAGAATCGCCTCAAGGTCGCGCAAGACGGTGGCAGTGTCCATCGCGGCACGGCCCTGCCCACGCAACAGAATGCGCGATGGCAGGTCAAGCAGTCGGCCTTCGGCGAGGCGCATGTTGGCGGCGACCGTCAATACCGGTACGAGATGAGTGTTACGGAACCCGGGCTCGGCGCGATCGACCGCGTCAATGATCGCCTGCTGCGAACGGGCGATGCCGGCCAAGAGCTCGGCGAGTTGTTCGTTGGTGATGGTCATGCTCTCTCCCGGTAAAATGATGGGCTGTTGTGTCCGGCGCCGTTAGCCGACTCAGGCCGGCACGGCCATGCCGCGCTTGACCGCCGGGCGAGCGCTGATGGCGTCGAACCAGCGTTTGACACGCGGGAAATCATTCAGGTCGGTCTGGTGCCATTCATGGCGAGAAACCCATGGATAGGTGGCGATGTCGGCGATGGAGTATTCGCCGGCCAGGTAGGGCATCTCGCCAAGGCGCTTGTCGAGCACGCCGTAAAGGCGGTCTTTTTCCTTGCTGTAGCGTTCAATGCCGTAGGGGACTTTTTCCTTGGCCGCGCGCACAAAGTGATGCACCTGGCCGAACATCGGCCCGACCCCGCCCATCTGGAACATCAGCCATTCGAGCGCCTTATAGCGGCCGCGATCGGTCTTGGGCAGGAATTTGCCGGTCTTGCCGGCGAGGTAAATCAGGATCGCGCCCGACTCCATCAGGCTGATCGGCGCGCCGTCCGGACCATCCGTGTCGACAATGGACGGAATCTTGCCGTTGGGGTTGATTTTCAGGTAATCGGCGGTGAATTGCTCGGTATTGGTGCCGATGTTGATCTTGTGGGTGTTGTACGGCAGGCCGCACTCCTCCAGCATGATGGACACCTTGCGCCCGTTGGGCGTGCCCCATGTGTACAGTTCAATCATTTGCGCTCTCCTGCTGTTGCCGTGCTGACCTGCCCCGCATCCGATTTGCCGGAAAATCAGCACGCATTGATCGGTGGCGTTATCCGCCGCATCTGTCGGCGCAAGCTCACGCCACGCCGGGACGCAAAGTGTACACGTGTACGCGTTAACACCGGGCGGGAACACGGGTAGCGGAGTAGGATAGCGCATGCTCAAGTGGCTGCTCATTCTGGTCGTTGCGCTGGCGGTGCTCACCGCGCTTTCACCCTGGCTGGCACGGCTGGGCCTTGGCCGACTGCCCGGTGATGTCACGATTCGCATGCGCGGCCGCACCTACCCGCTGCCTTTCACCACGACCATTCTGTTGTCGCTGCTGCTCACCCTGGTAAGCCGGGTGGTCTAGCCATGTTGCGAGCGCCGGCCTTCACCGCCTGTCTCGCCCGGGTTTTTGTAACCCTGCTGCTTGTCACCCCAGCGCGCGCCGCCGAACCCTTGGCGTCGCTGCTGCCGGGCGAAGCCATGGTAGAACGCATGCTGCGCGCGGCCAAACTGGGTCCGGCCGATTACCTCATCGACCTGGGCACCGGCGACGGCCGCATCGTGCTCGCGGCCACGCGCCGCTTTGGCGCGCGTGCGCACGGCATCGACGCCGACGCGACCGTGGTCGCGCTCAACACCCAGCGGGCGCAAAGCATGGGACTTGCGGGTCGCGCCAGCTTTGCCAAAGGCGACGCACTGGAGGCCGATCTGGCCAAGGCGAGCGTTGTCGTCGTGTCCAGCCCCGTCGCCTCCACTGCTGGAGCACCAGCTTCGCAACTGGGCCCACGGCTGTTCGCGCTCAAACCGGGCTCGCGCGTGCTCGCCTTGCAGGCCGGGTTGGGGGAATGGGCGCCCGATGAGGTGCTCAGTGTTGATGGACGCACCGCTTATTTGTGGGTTGTCCCGGCGCTGGCCAACGGCATGTGGCAACTGCGGCTGGGCGGTCCGGGGTCGCGCCGTGACGACCGGCTGCGCATCACCCAGCGCTACCAGACGATCACGGGGGAAGTGCTTGCCGGTGGCGACACGCTGCCCCTCACCGACGCCACCTTGCGCGGCGATCTCATCACCTTTGCCGTAAGCGACCGCCGCGGCAATGTGCGGCGGTTTTTCGGACACATCCAGAGCAATCGCATCAGCGGCACCTCACTAGCGGCAGGCGGCGCCACGCGCAAGTGGGAGGCACAGCGCATGGCGCCACGCTAGTCGGCTCTTATCCCAGGGTTTGCAAAAGAGCGCCATGGCCGAATGGTACTTACTTAAGCCCTTCACTCGCGATTGTCGTCATCCCCGCGAAAGCGGGGATCCATGGGGTTGAGTTTGTACTTGAGCAACGAACCCCATGGATTCCGGGTTCCGCTGCGCGGCCCCGGAATGACGGAATTTGCTTAAGTAAGTGCCATTCGGCCACGGCCCCCTTTTCGCTCGCCGGCTATTGCGGTTTGGGGGTGTCGGTTTTCCCCGGGCCGGGGCCAGCCCCCTTGCGGTGTTCGGCATGGTGCGCGACCATAAAGCTGCGCAGTTCGTCCTGCGTCACCTTGCCGTCCTTGTTGGCATCAATGGCGTCGAAGTCCCGGGCCAGGCGCGGCATGCTTTTCTCGGCCTCGGCCTTTGACAAGGCACCGTCGCCGTCGGTGTCGGCCTTCTTGAACTTTTCATCGAAGCGCGGCTTACCCTGTTCACCGCCTTTGCCGCCATGGTGCGCAGCCATACGGGTCTGCATGTAGGTGCGAATTTCATCCTGAGTAACCTTGCCGTCCTTGTTGACGTCGATGGCGGCAAAGTCCCGCGCCAGGCGCGGCATGGCTTTTTCCGCCTCGGCCTTGGACAGGGCGCCGTCACCGTCGGTGTCGGCCTTTTTAAATTCGGCCTCAAAGCGCTGCTTGTATTGTTCGCGCCTTTGTTCCGATTGTTCGCGCGATACACCGGGGCGGCGTTCGTCGTTGGCGGCCGGCGGCGTCTGCGCCCAAGCGGCAGCGGTAATAGACAGCAGTGAAAGAATAAATGCGGTACGTTTCATGGGTGCTCCTTACGAGGGTGTGTGGATCACATGCTAGGCCGGATTTGCCGCCGTGACACAAGCTGTAACCGGGAATTACATCTTTTACAGCTTGCAACCGGGCTCAGCGCGCGCCGCCGGAACCGCTCTTGCGCTCCCTGGCATCACGCCGGGCATGGAGGTAAGCGCGCAGTTCCTCGCGTGTGACAAAGCCGTCGTGATCGGCGTCAACCGCGTCAAAGTGCCGCGCCAAGCGGCGCATTTGCGCCGCGGCCTCATCGCGACTGAGCCGGCCGTCGCCATTGCCATCGGCGCGGGTGAATTGCTCGTCCAGCCCGTTCTTGCCACTTTTACCACCGCTCCACGCTCGCGTACCGCGGCCCCTGTTCCAGGCACGCAGTTCATCGGGGGTGATCTGGCCGTCATGGTTGGCGTCAATGAGGTCAAAATTGGCGGCCAGATCCGGCACACCCGCCGCCTCGGCGCGGGAAATCATGCCGTTGCCGTCGGCGTCGATCTTTTGCAACAACTTTCCAGCGCGCCCGCCGGCCGGAGCGGCTGCGGCGAGGGCGGGGAGCAGCAGCAACAGGCAAGTCAGGCGTTGGAACATGGGTAAAACAACGGCGTCGGCCTGCACCGGGTTGACCACGCCTAGCGGGCGGTGCGCACGGGTTCGAGACGCAGGTTCACCTGCTTGATGTTAGCGCGGCCCTTCAGGCGTATTTCCAGCTCGCCGAGTTTTTCGCGCATGGCGGCGCCGACAAATATTTGCGGATTCGAGGGTTCGAGTTTTTCGGCGCGCTCGCGCGCCGCAATGCCGGCCTTGGCAATGTCAAAGGCGTCGATGAAAGAAAGGCTGCGGCGCAGGGCTTCATTGAAATAGGCGCGGCCGAAATAGGTGAACTCCTCGTCGTTCGAACAACCGAATGACTGCCGATCGGCCGCCGCGGCGGTGATGATCAGCGTGTTGTCATCCTTGAGCGGCTCGACAAAGCCGCCGGAATAACACGCCGATATGACCAGCGCCTTCCACTTGATGCCGCTCTCGGCGAGGATGCGCGACAGCGCCGCCGGCGTGAGTTGCGCCAATTGGAGCGGCGGCAACTCAAAGGCGAGCTCGCCCCCCTCCGAGCCGTGCGTGGTGATATTGAGGAACAGCACATCCTCGTCGGGATTCATCACCGTGGCGATACGTGCGAGCGCGAGGCGCAGGTGGGTGACCGTGGCGATGGGCAGTTCACCCAGGGTTCCCGGATTGTTGGAGAGCAGTATGTTACGGCCGGCGGCATCAAAACGCTCGCCCAGCAATTCGTCGACCATCGCCAGTTCCCGGCCAAACACGTCCTGCGTGGCGAACGGCGCCATGCCGAGAAAGTAAAAATCGGTCACGCCGGGACGCTCTGGCTCGAGCGCATCAAGTTGCGCGATCAACAGGGGTGTTTGCGCATGGAACAACTGCTCCTGCGTAATCGAGGCCGTGCCGCCGTCTTCATCGTCTTGCTGCGGCGCGGCCTGCCATAATTCTGCGCGCGGCAGGGCAAACAGGAAAACCGCCAGCAGCGCCGTCAACAAACCGCTTGCAGCCAGCGCACGCGGCCAGTTCCACCACGCAAGCAGCGCAACGACACGCAGGATCACCGCCAGCGACCAGGCGAGATAGGCGTAATAGAACAGCATGGCCCAGGCCGGAGGCAATATTTGCGCGCCCAGCACTATTTGCAGGGCTGTACCGGCGATTTCGAACAGCGCATCCGGAGCGATGAGCAGAAGTGCAAAGGCCAGCAGCAATTCGCGCCGGCCGTACAGCCTGGCAATGACCAGGCATACCAGCAGGGTCAGCGGCACCTGCAGCAACGGAATAGTCAGGGCCGACAGGTTGAACACACCGGGAAAACCGACGCGCAGCATGCCCGCCCCCAGCCAGACCAGCAGGTTGAACACGAACAGAACGACATAGTCCTCGGCCGAGACACGAAAATCTAGCGGCCTTACCCTGAGGAACAGCGCCAGGCGCATCCCGGACAAGACGTTTTGCCTGAGGCCGCGCAGCAACGAAGCAGCAAGCGCGTGCATTCAGGCGCCTGTCGCGGGCGCGGCGCCGCCAAGCGCGGCTTGCACGGCGGCGACGCGTGCCGCCAATACGCGCGCTGCAATATCGCTCTTGTCACCGGCAGCGGCAATCGCGCCGGCATTGACGGCGGCGGCGGCCAGGGCCCGTTCGATGCGCAGGCGTGGCAGCCAGGGGTCGACTTGCGCGCCTCCAGCACGCACCCTTTCACACAGACAAACATCAAGCAGACCGTCGTAACGCTCGGGCCGGCGGAAAGCGTCACCCGCCTGCAGCAAGGCAACCAGTTCGGGAGCGCCGGCCGTCTCGGCGGCGGCAATGCGCGCGTACAGCTTGGCGGCAAGGACCGCCAGGTCGCGGCATGCGCCCGGCGCCTTGACCCGCTGCGCCAGCGCGTCGGCGTGTTCGCCGGCAAGGCCGAGGGCACAAACGGCAAAACGCACCGGCAGGGGAAACTTGCGCTGCGCGGCGTGCTCAAGCCCGCGCAATGCGGGCAGCGGGTCGGCGGCATGCGCCGCTGCCTCGGGCAGCATGGCGGCCAGCGCGCCGCATTGCGCCAACAAGGCAAACATGCGCGCCGGCGCATCCTCCATCAGGCCTTTGGCGAGCTCCTGCCAGACGCGTTCAGGCACCAGCGCATCGACTTCTCCGGAAGCGGCCATGGTGCGCATCAATTGCAGCGTCGCCGGGGCGATGGCAAAGCCAAAGCGCGCGGCAAAGCGCGCCCCGCGCAGGATACGTACCGGGTCTTCGGCAAACGCGGCACCGACATGGCGCAACACACCGACCTTGAGGTCGGCAAGACCGCCATGCGGATCGATGAGGGTGCCGTCGGCGTCGCGGGCCATGGCATTGATGGTGAAATCACGCCGCGCCAGGTCCTGCTCCAGTGTGACATCCGGCGCGGCGTGCACCTGGAAGCCCTTGTAGCCGGGCGCGGTCTTGCGCTCAGTGCGCGCGAGGGCATATTCCTCGTGGGTTTGCGGATGCAGGAACACCGGAAAATCCCTGCCCACCGGGGTGTAACCAAGGCGGATCATTTCTTCGGGGGTTGCGCCGACGACCACGTAGTCGTGGTCCTGCACCGGCAGGCCGAGCAGCCGGTCGCGTACCGCACCGCCGACCTCGTAGACCTTCATGCCGCGGTCACGATCGGGGCACGCGTGCGGGCTGCTTCTTACACATACAATTCGTCGCCGGGCACAACCTCGGTCTCGGCACGCGCACCGTCCACCCACTCGCGCACCGACACCAGTTGGCGCACGGCATCGCAGTATTTCTGCGCCGCGGCAGGCAGCGCAACCGCGTAGGTCATGAATCGCGTCACCACCGGCGCGAAATAGGCATCGGCGATGCAAAAATCACCGAACAGCAGGTCGCCGCCGGGCGCCTGTTCGCGGCAATCCCGCCACAGCGCGCAAATGCGGTCGATGTCGCGCTGTACTTCAGCGCTCATGCCCTTGCCCGGGTGCGCCGCGCGGATGTTCATCGGCATTGCGCTGCGCAGGTTGCGAAAGCCGCCGTGCATTTCGGCGCAGGCGGCGCGCGCCAGACGGCGCGAGCGCGCATCGGCGGGCCACAGTTTCTTTTGCGGATGGAGCTCGGCCAGCGTTTCGCAAATGGCCAGCGAGTCCCACAGCGGCGCACCATCGATCAACAGCAGCGGCACCTGGCCGTTGGGCGAGCCGTAGGCCTCGATACCGCGCACCTTGACCTCATCGGTGAACTTGAGCTGCACCTCGTCAAAGTCAATGCCGGCCTGGCGCAGCACAATCCACGGCCGCATCGACCAGGACGAGTAGTTCTTGTTGGCAATTACGAGTTGCAGCCGCACGTCTTACCTGCCGGCGCGGACGCGGAACAGGTTAAAGCGTGCTCGCGGATCGGCGCCTCCCAGGTAAGACGGTGCCACCGACTCCAGCGTGGTGGCGGCGATGCCAAAAGGCAGCGCCGCTTCGCTGGTGCTGTCCAGTTCCATCGAGCGCAGGTTATCGAGCGTCATCAGCGAACCGGGCAGCAGCTCGAGCGAACAGGCCTGCAGGCCGGAGAGAATCTTGCCCAGGCCGATGATGGGGCGCTCGCACCCGATCACGCGCCCGGTGTAGGCGACCAGTTCGCGCAGGGTGTAGACGCGCGGCCCGACAAGGTCATAGGACTTGCCGTGGCTGGAGCGCTCGGTGAGGCTCATGACAAAGGCGCGCGCCACGTCACCGACATAGACCGGCTGGAAGCGCGCCTTTGAGGAGCCAAGCGGCATCAGCGGAAATACGCGCAACAGGCTGGCAAAGAGGTTGAGGAAGCTGTCTTCGGGCCCGAACACCACGGAGGGCCTGAATACGGTCACGGCAAGACAGTCCGCGGCGGCCAGCACAGCAGCCTCACCGGCGGCCTTGGAACGCAGGTATTCGCTGGGTGCGTCGCTTGAGGCGCGCAGCGCGCCCATGTGCGCAAAGCGTGGCACACCCGCAGCGATACACGCGGCGACCAGGGTTTTGGGCAGCTCGACATGCGCCTCGGCAAAATCGCGTCCGTAAGGCATGCCGGCGCGGCTGTGCAGTATGCCCACCAGGTTGATGACGGCATCGCAACCGACAAACAGGCGCGCCAGCGTGGCCGGGTCGTTGATCGCGGCATCGACCACACCCACGGTGGGCAGGGTGATGAGATGCTTGGCGCGCTCGCGCCGGCGCGTCGGCACGATGACCTGGTGCCCCTGCGCGGAGAGCAGGCTGACAATATGGCGGCCGATGAATCCGCTGCCGCCGATGACGCAAATTTTTGACATGTTTTTACCCGATCAAAAAGCCCGGCAACCTCCCAGGAAGGAAGGTGCGACCAATGCCATTTTACTGCTCCGGCTCGTCTTTCAGTGCCAGCGTCTTGTCCGAACCCTGGCGCGCCGGGATGGTGCCCATGCGCGCCTTGAGCGAGCGCATCGGGTCGCCCAGGATTGCGGCGTAATAGACGGTGTTGATCATCACCTTTTTGACGTAATCGCGCGTCTCGTCAAAGGGGATGCTCTCGGCGTAAATAGCGCCCTCTAGCGGGCGCGCGTCGCGCCAGCGGCGGGCGCGGCCAGGCCCGGCGTTGTAGGCCGCGGCGGCGAGCACCGGCGAACCGCCCTGATCATCGAGGACGTGCTTCAGATAGGCGGTTCCAAGGCGCACGTTGACATCGATGTCGTTGACCCGCGCCTGGCTGAAATTATTCATGCCGATCTTGCCGGCGATCCATTTCGCCGTGGCCGGCATCAACTGCATCAGACCGGAGGCGCCGACCGAAGACTTGGCGCCGGTAATAAAGCGACTTTCCTGGCGCACCAGTCCGAGCACCCAGGGCTCCTCCAGTTGCAGCGCGCGCGCCGACTCGGCAAACACCTGGCGGTGCGGCGCGAGGTAGCGCAGCGAAAAATCGTGCTGCGCCAGGGTGCGATCGGCGGTGCTGATGGCGCGGTCCCAGATTTCGAACTTGCGCGCATGGTCGGCGGCGGCAAGCAAAAAGCGGTCATCGGTGCCGCGTATCGCCCACAGCCATTCACGCGTCGCCTCGCTGCGCATGTCGAGCCGATACAGCGCCAGTGCGCGCTTCAGGCCCGGGTTGGCCGCGGCCGCGGCGACCTCTTCCTTGGTCGGAACGGCGACCTTGGCGGGAATTTCAACCGCGCGCCCAAGTTCCTCGGCGGCGAGGCGGCCGTAAAAATGGTGCTCGTCGGCAACGCGCGCAAACAGCTTGTGTGCCTCCGGAATATTGCCCAGGGCGTGCTGCGCGCGGCCTTCCCAATACACCCAGGCCGGCTCGTTTCGTTGCAACACGTCCATGCGCTGGGTTGTCGCGAGCACCGCCGCCCAGTCGGCTTGGCGCAAAGCGATGCGCACATACCAGGCAAGCTGGTCGTTGGAAAGCACCGCGTCGGCGGTGTCGCGATACCAGGCGAGGGACTCGGGCAGCAGGCGCCGCGCCCCGGCAAAACCCAGTTGTCCCCAGACATAGGCGCGGTCTTCGGCGGAAAATTTTTCCCGCAGCTTGGCATCCCAATACCCCACCGCGGCCTGCGGATCGCTTTTGGCCAGGCGCATCAGCGCAAAAATCACCAGCTCGCGCGCCGGTCGCGCAGCGAGATTGCCGGGTTTTTCGAGATAACGCACCGGTGCCTGGTTGACGGCATCGAGCTGGCGCGCATCGAGCGCCTCTTCGCGCGGCAGGTACGCGGCGGTACGCTTGGCCTGCCCCACCTGCCCGGCTTCGACCAGCAGGCGAATACGGTTCCACACCTCGACCGAGGTATAGCGCCCGTTGGCGAGCAAGGCCTCGGCCAGCACAACGCAGCCCTCGGGCAGTTCTTTTGGCGTGGTCCAGTAGCGCCGCACTTCGGCAAGCGCACTGTCATCCTGCTGGCGCCAGCGTGCCGCAAGGCTGTAGCAAGTGGTGTTGGCATCTTCGTTGACCAGCAGCGGAAACTCCGCCTGGAATAACTCCCACTGCCCGCGTTTGCCCAGCAGCTTAAGCCATTCGCGGCGCACGTTCTCGGCCAACAGGCTGCCGGCGTTGCGCGCGAGAAAGGCATTGACGGCTTCGGGCGTCGCCGCATCAAGACGCAGGCTGGTCTGCCAATAATCTATCCATGGCGCGAGCACGTGATTCCCGGCCAGCGCGGCGGCCTTGTTGAGCTTGACGACATCGCCGGCGCGAAAGGCGTCGCGGGCGAGAACCACCGCTTCATCGGGTGTCGGGTTGCGCGGCGCGGCGCCAATCGCGGCGAGCGGCAGCAACAGGCACAGTGCTATAGTCGCTCGGTACATGCAAAGGGGGATGTTCATGATTCTCTTGCAGAATAACATAGCGATTTGCCGTTTCGCCGGAACTTGCCGCCAACCTTGCATTAACGCATGAGCACGATTCCGGCTGACATTGCCGCCTGGCGCAAGACACTGCGCAAATCCCTGATCGAGCGCCGGCAGGCGGTGGACGCAACCACGCTCGAGTCATGGCGGCTGGCGATGGACTCGCACCTCACGCGCGGCTTTCCGGGGCTGGGCAGGGGCGTGCTGGCGCTGTGCTGGCCCTACCGCAACGAATACGACGCGCGGCACATCGCGGCCAAGGCGCGCGCGGCCGGTGCCACCACCGTCCTGCCGGTGGTACTGGCCCCGGCGACGCCGCTGATTTTTCGCGAATGGCATCCCGGCACCGCCCTCGCCAAGGGCGCACTGGGCATTCCTTATCCGGCCGAGGGCCCCGAACGCACTCCCGATACGGTATTGCTGCCCATGGTGGGCTTTGATGCGGCCGGGTTTCGACTCGGTTATGGCGGCGGATTTTTTGACCGCACACTGGCGGCAATGACCAAGCGGCCGGTGGTGATAGGCGTGGTGCACGAGTTGGGCAGGCTGCCAAGCATCCACCCCCAGCCCTACGACATCCCGGTGGATTTTGTCGTCACCGAGCGTGGCATCTACCGGCGCGACGACGACAAGCTGGCTTTTCTCGGGGCGCCTGCCGCGGGCACCGCCTCTCCACTGGCCTCACCGGTGTGCTACGCGGGTGAACTTGACCCCGGCTATTTTGGTGCGGACCAGTAATGGGCGGCCGGGTCCTGCCTCAGCCTCAAGATATTTACCATGAAGTTAGAACATATAATGTTGGAATTTCATGGTAATTGGTGCTAGCATCCCGGCCATGCTGGAGCGCACAGACCTGCTGCTTTCCGCCACAACCGCACTCGCGCGTTCCCGCGCCGTTGTGCTGAGCGGACCGCGCCAGTCGGGCAAAAGCACGCTCGCCCAGAGGTTCCTCAAGCGTGACTCTCCCAATTATTTTGACCTTGAAAACCCCCTGCACGCACAGCGCCTGGCCGAACCGCACGACACGCTGTCACGGCTGCAGGGCCTGGTTGTCATCGACGAAGTGCAACGCCGGCCGGGCTTGTTCCCGATATTGCGGGTACTGATTGACCGCTCCGACACTGCCGGGCAATACCTGCTGCTTGGCAGCGCCTCGCCGGCGTTGCTGCGTCAAACCGGCGAGTCCTTGCTCGGTCGCGTCGAGACGCTGGAAGTCGCCGGCTTCAACCTGCAGGAAGTATGCGGGCCGGCAGGGCATTACGACAGCGATGCCGTGACCCGCCTGTGGTTGCGCGGCGGCTTTCCGCGCGCGTACCTCGCCAGCTCTGATCAAGACAGCATGGCATGGCGGACTGGTGCCATAACCGGCCACGTCGAGGTGGA
>CAMAWC010000011.1 GCA_945861875.1 Bordetella parapertussis | reverse complement strand
GCTGGCATAGACCGCTACGATCAGCGCCAGCATCAGCCAGTGGAGCAGGATGGATAGCCAGCCATATCCGGCGGTGGTGTTGGTGCAGCGCGTTGTCACTTTTTTACCCCGGGATTGATTCGGTTTGCGGGCGCCGGCGGTGCATCGCCTATTGCGCCCGTCGCGGATCACTATCTTCCTTCTTGCCGGCAAGCTACTTGATCTGAGTCAAACCGGGCCCTGATATATGATGGGCAAAATGGCTGGAAAACTGCGCCAGTCGTGGCTTTTCAGTCATCGACAGGATGAAGCTCAATGCCAGTAAGGCGGGAAACCCGACTGCCCTGCCTCGGCTTCAAGCAGCCGCAGCATGGCGTGCCACTCCAGTACGCCGTAGGGGCGGCGCACGCCGGGTTGGTAAAGATTGGCGGTCTTGGCCAGCACTTCGGCTGATGGCACGGTCAGCTCGGTGCCGGCGGCCATCGCGTCCACTTGCGTGCGACAGGCGAGCTCCAGGTTGTAGAGCATGTTGAATGCCTCTCCCGCGCTCGGTCCGCAGGTGAGCAGGCCGTGGTTGCGCAGGATCAGCGCATTGTGCGCGCCGAGGTGCTCGACCAGGCGCACGCGCTCGGCGAGGTCTATGGCCGGGCCTTCATAGTCGTGATAGCCGATATGGTCGACAAAGCGAATGCCGGTCTGGGTCAGCGTCAGCAGGCCGCATTGCATCGCCGACACCGCCATGCCGGCGCGGGTGTGGGTGTGGATGATGCACTTCACGTCCTCACGCGCCTCGTGGATGCAGCCGTGGATGACAAAGCCCGAGCGGTTGATGCCGTAATCGGTATCCGGTTTCCACAAAATATTCCCCGCAAGGTCGATTTTTGCCAGGCTCGACGCGGTGATCTCCTTGTACAACAGGCCGTAAAGGTTGATCAGCAAATGGTCGGTGCCGGGGATGCGCAGGGTGATGTGGTTGTAGATGAGGTCGGTCATGTCAAAGCGATCGACCAGGCGGTAGCAGGCGGCGAGTTCCAGGCGCGCCTGCCATTCCTCGGCGCTGACTTCATCGCGAACCGACTTGAATGCGGTGGTGTAGTTCATCGGGATCCATGAGGGGATGTCTGCGCGCCCGTCCGGGCGTTCGCGTTCTGCTCAAACTTCGCGCCAGCCTGTTAAGCTACGCGGCCAAAGTCTGCCATAAAAAGAAACGCACATAAACACGACGCACGTCAGCCGGTGCCGCCCCGATGCGGGCGCGGCGGCGTGCAACCGCTCTCAGGAGAAGTTAATGCAAGTGCTTGTTTTGCCCGGTGACGGCATCGGCCCGGAAATCACCGCGGCCACCCTCGCCGTGCTCGACCGCGTCAACGCCAAATTCTGCCTCGGCCTGGAGTGGAAGCACGACCAGATCGGTTTTGCCGCGCTGAAAAAGGAAGGCACGACCATGCCTTCGCGCATTCTCGAAGTGGCGCAGCAATGTGCCGGCGTGATCCTCGGCCCGGTGTCGCACCTCGATTACCCAAGTCGCGACAAGGGCGGCATCAACCCGTCGGCGGCGTTCAGGGTGCAACTGGACCTTTACGCCAACATCCGGCCGGCCAAGTCGCGCCTTGGCGTCGGCCTAACCGGCAAGCCGGTGGACATGATCATTTTTCGCGAATGCACCGAGGGTTTTTACGCCGACCGCAACATGCACATGGGCATAGGCGAGTTCATGCCGACCGAGGACATGGCCATGGCGGTGCGGCGCATCACCGCCAAATGCTGCGAACGCATTGCGCGCCGCGCTTTCGAGGCGGCACAGGCGCCGGGACGGCGCAAAAAAGTCACGGCGGTGCACAAGGCCAACGTGCTGAAAATCTCCGACGGGTTGTTCTTGCGTGAAGTGCGCAAGGTGGCGAAGGAGTTTCCGGACGTGCAGCTTGAGGAGGTCATCGTCGATGCCATGGCGGCGCTGATCCTGCGCGACCCGATGCGCTTTGACGTCATAGTCACCACTAACATGTTCGGCGATATCCTCTCAGATGAGGCCTCCGAGCTATCGGGCAGCCTCGGCCTTGCCGGTTCGACCAACGCAGGCGACAAGCTGTGCGTGGCACAGGCGCAGCACGGCTCGGCGCCCGACATTGCCGGACAGGACAAGGCCAACCCGACCTCGCTGATTCTGTCGGCGGCGATGATGCTTGAGTGGATGGGACGGCATCACAAATCAGACGCCTTGCTCAAGGCGGCGGCCGCTGTTGAGGGCGCGATAGACGCGGTGTTGCAGGACAAGGACAGTCGCACGCCTGATCTGGGTGGAAGGCTGGGCACCAAGGCGTTTGCCAAAGTGGTCGCCGACAGGATCGGGTAGGCAAGGAACCCAGGGAGAAATGGCATGAGCAGAACAAAATCATTGCGTGTCGGTTCCGGCGCGGGCACCTCGGATGACCGCATGGTTCCTGCGCTGGAATTGGCGCAGCGCGGTGACATCGACTACCTGGTGTTCGAATGCCTCGCCGAGCGCACCGTGGCGCGCGAGAACCAGTCGCGCGTCAAGGACCCGGAAAAGGGCTATACGCCGTCGCTGCACGAGCGCCTGCGCATGGTGCTGCCGACCTGCATGGAAAAAGGCATACGCATCGTTAGCAACATGGGCGCGGCCAATCCCATCGGCGGTGCGCGCGCCGCGCGTCGCGAAGCCAAAGACCTTGGGCTCGGCGACATGCCCGTCGCGGTGGTGTTGGGCGATGATGTCACCGACATCGTGCGCTCCATGCCGCAATTGACACTGATGGAAAACGGCGAGCCGCTGGAGTCCTTGCTGCCCAAACTCGCCTCGGCCAATGCCTATCTTGGCGCCGACCTGGTCAGTGCGGCGCTGGACAGGGGTACGCCCATGGTGATGACCGGCCGCGTCGCCGACCCGTCGCTGTTTCTTGCGCCGATGATGCACGAATTTGGCTGGTCCTATGACGATTACGCCAAACTCGCGCAAGGTACGGCGGCCGGCCACCTGCTCGAGTGCACCGCCTCGGTCACCGGCGGCTGTTTCGGCTGGCCCGGTGTCAAGGATGTGCCCGACCTTGCCAACAACGGCTATCCGTTTGCCGATGTCACCCCCGATGGGGGCATTGTCATCAGCAAGACGCCGGGTTCTGGCGGCCTGCTCAATGTCATGACCTGCACCGAACAACTGATTTACGAAATGCACGACCCCAGGGCCTACATCACGCCCGATTGCGTACTCGACATTACCGAATTGAAATTCACCCAGGAAACCTCCGACCGCGTGCGCGTCGAGCAGGCGCGTGCCAGACCGCGCACCGACACGCTTAAGGTAACCGTCGGTTATGCCGACGGTTACATCGGCGAGGGCGAGGTGTCCTACGGCGGCATAGGCGCGGTGGCCCGCGCCAAATGGGCGGCCGAAATCATCCAGGAGCGCTTGCGCTGCCGCGGTTTCAAGTACGAGGACTTTCGCGTCGACCTGATAGGCATGACCAGCCTGCACGGCGACAACGGCAGCAGGCCCGAGCCGTATGAAGTGCGCCTGCGCCTTGCCGGTCGCGCGCAGGACCGCAAGGCCGCGCACGCCGTTGGTTTCGAGACGCGCGCCATGCACATGCACGGCCCCGGCGGTTCGGGCGGCGCCTGCGAGCCGCGCGTCAAGGATGTGCTGGCGGTGAAGTCGGTGCTGCTGCCGCGGCATTTTGTCAAAACGGAAATCATCGTGGAGGGCGGCAAATGAGCAGCGTGCGCGTATTCGACCTCGCCCACAGCCGTACCGGCGACAAGGGCAACACCTCTAACATCTCGGTCATCTGCTACGACGACAGGGACTGGGATTTCCTGCAGCGCGAACTGACCGAAGCGCGCGTTCTCGAGGCCTATAAGCTCATTGCCAAGGGACCGGTGAAGCGTCACGAAATACGTAACCTCAAGGCCTTTAACTTCGTGCTCGAGAATGCGCTTGGTGGCGGCGTGACCATCTCGCTGGCGCAGGACATACACGGCAAGAGCCTGTGCAACGTCATGCTGGCGATAGAACTGCCGGGTTATCCGGGCAGGAAATAAGGCGCCGCAATGAAGGATTCATGGTGCCGGTTTGGTGTCCTGTCATTCCCGCGGAAGCGGGAATCCATGGGGTTGATGTCCGTAGAAACCCATGGATTCCGGGTTCCACTTCGTGGTCCCGGAATGACGAATCAGTCGGTTGAGCGGCGCATTTTTTGATTAAGAGACTGGAGGCCGATATGGGATTTTTCGCAGCACCTGAACTGATCAAGACCGAAGTATTCGCCGAAGTGCCGGCGGCGCTGCGCAAGACCAGCATGCCGGCTGAACGCATCGCCGCCGGCAAGAGCGTGGTCGCCGCCGGGTCGTTCCTCGAAGGGCCGACTTTCGATCGCGCGGGATACCTGTGGTGCGTCGACATTCCCTACGGCCGCATATTCCGCGTGTCGCCGAAGGGCGGGTTTGAGCTGGTGGTCGAATACGACGGCGAGCCCAACGGGCTTGTCATCCACAAGGACGGCCGCATCCTCGTCGCCGACCACAAGTACGGCGTCATGTTGCTGGACGCCAAGGCAGGGAAACTCACGCCCCATGTCACGCGTTACCACCAGCAGGGCTTCAAGGGCGTCAACGATCTTACTTACGCACTCAACGGCGACCTGTATTTCACCGACCAGGGGCAAAGCGATCTTGCCGACCCCACCGGCTGTGTTTACCGCCACACCGCCGCCGACCTGACGCAGCTCATCGCCAACAACGTCGCCAGCCCCAACGGCCTGGTGCTCGATGGCGCGCAAAAGACGCTTTATGTCGCGGTGACACGCGCCAACGCGGTATGGCGCATGCCGTTCGCACCGGACGGCACGGTGGTGCGCATGGGCCTGCAAATCCAGCTCTCAGGCGGTCGCGGCCCCGATGGCATGGCCATTGACGAGAATGACGGCCTCGCGGTGGCCCACCCGGACATGGGCGCGGTGTGGATATTCAACCACCGCGGCGAGCCCACTTACCGCGTGCAAACCTGCAAGAGCGATGTGCTGACCAATCTTTGCTACGGCGGGCATGACAGGAAGACGATGTTTATCACCGACGCCGGCAGCGGCTGCATTTTGAGCGCGCGCGTGCCGGTGGCCGGGCGCGTCCTGTACTCGCATGTTTGACAATGCGCTGAGCGGAGTATCTGCATGAGCAAATTCAAGGTCTACGTTCTCGACGTGTTCCATCCGGCTGGAGTGGAGTTCATTAGCCGGCATGCCGACGTCGTTCCTTATGGCGATCCGCGCATGGCCAACTGGCGCGAAGACGCCGACGGCATCATGGTGCGCATGCGTCCCATTACCGCCGATGATTTCAACCGGGCTAAAAAGCTCAAGGTGCTGGCCAAGCAGGGCGTGGGCGTCAACACCATCGATCTCAAGTCGGCCAAGGCGCGCGGCGTCACCGTCTGCAACAATCCGGGCGTCAACAGCGAGGCGGTGGCCGAGCTGGCGCTGACCATGGGCCTGGTGCTGGGGCGGCGCGTGGCCGAGATGGACCGGGCGATCCGTTCCGGTGCGAAAGTCGAGCGCAACGACTACCTCGGCCTGGAGACATGGGAAAAAACCATAGGCGTGGTCGGCATGGGCAATATCGGCACGTTGATCGCACGCAAGTATTACGGTGCCTTCAACGCCAAGATTCTCGCCTATGACCCGTACGTGCCGGCGAGCCGCTGGTCCGACCTGCCGCACGAACGCGTCAGTTCGCTCGAAGCCATGCTGCCGCGCGCCGACATCCTCACGCTGCATGTGCCGTTCACCGATGAGACAAACCACATGATAAGCACGGCGCAGCTGGCTTTGATGAAGCCCACCGCCATCGTCGTCAACCCCTCGCGCGGCGGCATTGTTGACGAGGCCGCGCTGTACAAGGCACTCAAGGCGGGCAAGCTGTTCGGCGCCGGCCTGGACGTCTGGGAGGAGGTCGAGCCGCCCCCCGCGAATCACCCGCTGATGACCCTGCCCAATGTGATCGGCACGCCGCATGCGGCCGGCGGCACGCGCGAGACGCAGGAGAAAAGCTCGCTGCTGGTGGGGCAGCAGATGTGGCATGTACTCAACGGCGGCGAGCCCGACAACCGCGTTGTCTGACCGCAGGCAAACCCAAAAAGGAACAAGACATGAACAATCCCGTCTACATACCCAACCCGGTGATGGACCGCATGCGGGCCGGCGAACCGGCCCTGGGCATGACCGTGCGTATGGGGCACTCGGGCGACATCGTGCGCATCGCCAAATCTACCGGTCATGATTTCATTTTTATCGACGTGCAGCATTCGCTCTACAACCTCGAGACGGTGGGCCACATGGCGCAGGTCGCGCTCGGCTGTGGCATTGCGCCGATGGTGCGTGTGCGCAGCGTCGACGACCCGAATGTGTCGCTTTACCTCGACAACGGTGTCACCGGAATTATTTTTCCGGACGTGAATACCGCCGCCGACGCACAGCGCGGGGTCGATGCGGCCAAATTCGCCCCGGTGGGCAAGCGCTCGGTATGCGGCGGCTATCCGCACTTTGACTTTCGCGTGGTGCCCTTGACGCAAAGCGTGCCGGCGCTCAATGATGCCGCGCTGGTGGTATGCATGATCGAAACCGTGGAGGGCCTGAACAACGTCGAAGCCATCGCGGCGGTAAAGGGCGTCGATGTGATACACGTCGGCAGCAACGACCTTCTCGTCAACATGGGCAAGCCGGGCAAGTTCGAGGACCCGGAAATCGTCGCCGCCCAGGAGCGTTGTATCGCGGCGGCCAAAGCCCACGGAAAATTCGCCGGCATCGGTGGCAACCGCGACGTCGAGCGCCAGGCTGCCGCGGTGCGCAAGGGCTGCCTTTATGTGACGACGCAGACTGATATCGGTTTTTTGACGGCAGCGGCCGGGCAGTGGACCCGCGGCGTTCGCGAGGCGTTGCAAAAATAGCCCGGATCGGTCCGGACAAGGAGGAATGATGGTATTGCGTGTCAGTTTCAAGGCCCTGATCGGTTTTTTGCTTGCCCTTGCCGCTTTTTCGGCGTCTGCGCAGGCGCCATTCCCGTCCAAGCCGATACGCATCATCGTCGGTGCCCCGCCGGGTGGCGCCAACGACACCATTGCGCGCATCGTCGCGCAACGCATGGACGGCCTGGGTCAGCCGGTCATTGTCGAGAACCGCACCGGCGCGGCGCAGATGATCGCCGCGGAAATGGTCGCCAAGGCGCCGCCCGACGGCCACACGCTGCTGATCGCCAGCCAGACCATCCTGGCGGTGGTGCCCATCATCAACAAGGTGACCACCTTCGACCCGCTCAAGGACTTTGCGGCGGTGACACTGATAGGTAGCACGCCGCTGGTACTGGTGGTCAGCCCCTCGCTGCCGGCCAATACGGTCAGGGAATTGATCGCATTGGCCAAGGCCAGGCCGGGCGAACTCAATTTCGGCTCGGGCGGGGTCGGCACCACGCCGCACATGGCCGGGGAGTTGTTCGCGATGATGGCCGGGGTCAAATTGCAGAATATTTCCTACAAAGGAGAACAGCCGGCGCTCACCGACATGCTGGGCGGGCAGTTGCCGATGATGTTCTCCAACGTCTCGGCGGCGATGCCCCACGTTAAGTCGGGCAAGTTGCGCGGGCTCGCCGTAACGAGCGCGGCACGCATCGATGGCGCACCCGGCCTGCCCACCGTGGCCGAGGCCGGGCTGCCCGGTTACGAAACGGCGACCTGGCTTGGCATCGTCGCCCCGGCCGCCACATCGCGCGAGGTGGTGGCGAAAATCAACGCCGAGATCCAGCGCGTGATGGCATTGCCCGAGGTGAAGGAAAAACTCATCGCGCAAGGCCTGACGCTCTCGGGCGGCACGCCCGAGCAGTTCGGTGCATACATACGCTCCGAGCACGCAAAATGGGGCAATCTCATCAAGGATGCCGGTATCAAGGCCGAGTAAATCCGCGACAACAAGGGGGCAGGTACATGGCAGTGGAATTGAAGGACATCGTACGCAACAGGTTGAAGGAAAAGCTCGCCCGGGGCGAGGTTGCCTCGTCGATGACGGTGCGCCTGGTGCGCACCATTGAGATTGCGCATATCGCGCGCACCGCCGGGTTCGATTCGATTTACGTCGACATGGAGCACAACAGTTTTTCCCTTGATGCGACCGGGCAGATTTGCATGGCGGCGATGGAAATGGGCGTGACGCCGCTGGTGCGCGTGCCGACGCGCCGGGCCGAACACGTGTCGCGCGTGCTCGACGGTGGCGCGCAGGGGGTCATCGCGCCGCATATCCGCTCGGCGGTCGAGGCCGAGGAGGTGGTGGCTGCGGCAAAATTCCCGCCCTTTGGCGAGCGTTCGGCCTCCGGCGGGTTGCCGCACCTGCAATACCGCTCCTTCCCGGTTGCCGATGCGAACAAGGCGCTCAATGAGGCGACCATCGTGATGGTGCAGTTCGAAACCGCCGACGCGCTGGAGCGCGCGGATGAAATCATGGCCGTCGAGGGCGTGGACATGGTGATGATAGGCGCCAACGACCTGATGGCCGACATGGGTATCCCGGGTCAGTACGACCACCAGTTGGTCAAGGACGCCTACGCCACGGCCATCGCCGCCTGCCGCAAGCACGGCAAGCATTGCGGGGTGGGTGGCCTGTCCTCGCGCCCCGACCTGGTGGCCGAGTTTGTGAAAATGGGCGCGCGTTATGTGTCGACCGGCACCGACCTCAACTTCCTGCTCGGTGCGGCAACGCAAAAAGCGAAGCAAGTGAAGGACATTGCGCCATGAGCGCGGTATTGGGTGTGGTCCACAGCGCCGTTGATTTCGCGGTCCCGGCTGGGGCGACCGACTGCCATGTGCACCTGTTCGGGCCGTTTGAGCGCTTTCCTCTCGCAACGGACCGAAAATACACGCCGGGCCCGGCCTCGGTAGAGGACCTGCTGGTGCTGCATCGCGCCCTGCATGTCGAGCGCGTGGTCATCGTGCAGGCCAGCCCGCAGGGCACCGACAACGCCTGCCTCGCTGACTCAATGCGGTGCCTGCAGGCGGCCGGGCACGCCGCGCGCGGCGTGGCGGTCATTGACGACAAGACCAGCGACCGCGAACTGGATGCCCTGCATATCGCCGGTGTGCGCGGCGTGCGCGTCAACCTGGAATCGGTCGGGCAGCACGATCCGAAGGTGGCCGAGCGCCAGTTGCGATCGGCGGCGGCGCGTGCCGCGCCGCTCGGCTGGCATGTGCAGACATACACGACGCTGCCGGTGATCCGCTCGCTGCATGATGTGATCATGCAACTGCCGGTCCCTCTTGTCATAGACCATTTTGGCCGCGTGCCGGCGGCGGGTGGCACAGCCCAGGCGGGCTTTGACGCGCTGCTGGCGCTGGTCAAATCGGGCAAGGCCTATGTCAAGCTGTCGGCGGCACAGCGCATTTCCGACCTGCCCGATTGCGCCGACGCCGGGCCGATCGCGCGCGCACTGATAGCCGCGAACCCGGACCGCATGCTCTGGGGCACCGACTGGCCGCATCCGGGTGGGCAGCCGGGGGCGACACGGGGTGTGACGAGAAGCGCCGACGCAATCGAGCCGTTTAACGCGATCGACGATGGCAATGCGCTCAACCGCCTGGCCAAATGGACGGATGCGGAGGGTTTGAGGCGCATTCTGGTGGACAACCCGGCGCGGCTCTATGAATTCTAGAACGCCGGCACACGGCAAGTGTCGATCAGGGCATGATGCGAAAAACGTCCGCAAGCGTGCAGATGACGGTCGGATTCAAATTAGTGAATAAAAGGAGGAAGGCATGAAAGACATCCGCTGCTTACTGGCATTGCTGTTGACCGCCCTGGCATGCACGGCCGCCCAGGCGCAGAATTTTCCCACGCGTACGGTGAAAATCATCGTCGCCTTTTCCCCCGGCGGCGGCACCGACATCGTCGCGCGCCTGCTCGGGCAAAAGCTCACTGAAATGTGGGGCCAGCAGGTGATCGTCGAGAATCGCGCCGGCGCCAGCGGCACCATAGGCACCGAGCTTGCGGCGCGCGCGGCACCCGACGGTTACACCCTGTTCATGGGCACGCTGGGCAACCTCAGCGTGAACAAGCACCTGTACCCGAAAATGACCGTCGATCCGCTCAAGGATTTCGCCCCCATCACCAAGGTGGTGGACGTGCACTTCGTCATGGTTGTGCACCCCTCGGTGCCGGCGCGCAACGTTGCCGAATTCATCGCGCTGGCAAAAGCCAAGCCCGGGCAGGTCACCTACGCCTCGTCCGGACCCGGCGGCGCGCCGCATCTTGCCGCCGAGTCGTTCAAGCGCATGGCCGGCATCGACATCGCGCACATTCCCTACAAGGCCAGCGCGCAGAGCTTCCAGGACCTGCTCGGTGGCCAGGTCATGATGACCATGGACAGCCAGATCCAGGCGCTGCCCTATATCCGCGACGGCAGGCTGCGCGCCCTGGGTGTGCTGGGCAAGACGCGGTCGGCGCAATTGCCCGATGTGCAGACCATAGGCGAGACGCTGCCCGGCTACGAACTGACCAACTGGTTCGGCCTGGTGGCGCCGGCCGCCACGCCGAAGGACATCCTGGCGAAAATCTCCGCCGATGTCGCCAAGGCGCTGGAGAACCAGGAATTGCGCGACAAAATCACCGCCCTGTCGGCCACCGTGGTCGGCGACACGCCGGAACAGTTCGGCGCCACCATGCGCGCTGATTCGGAAAAGTGGGCGCGCGTGATCCGCGAAGCCAATATCAAGGCCGACTGATGAATCCTGGTGACAAAGGGGGCGACGCCCCCTTTAGATCCCCCAAGTCGGTGTTTCTGAGAGGGAAATGTGGGTAACATTCGCGAATTTTTCATTTTCAGCCAGTGTGTCCTGGCCTGTGTAGGCTCGAACCAATGAACGTCCCGGCAGAGCGAGTCCGGGCGCAAATCGTCTCCGTCCTTAACGCCTGGGGCATGGACCCGAAACTGGTGGAGACCACAGCGGATGTGATGATTGCCACCGACCTGTCCGGCGTCGATTCGCACGGCGTGTCGATGCTGATGGATTACGAGTCTTCGCGCAGCAAGGGCAAGCTCAACCTCAAGGCGCAACCGCGCATCGTGCGCGAAGGGCCGGTCACGGCGCTGGTCGATGCCGACGCCGGGCTCGGGCATCCGGCCGCCGTCATGGGCATGGAGCTGGCCATCAGCAAGGCCGAAAAAATGGGCGTGGGCGTTGTCACCGTGCGCAACTCGCATCACTTTGGCGCCGCCGGCTATTACGCCGGCCTGGCGCTGAAAAAAGGTTTTATCGGCATGGTCACCAGCGCGACGCGCACCATCAACACCGTGCCGACGCGCGGCAAGGACGCGCTGCTGGGTACCAACCCCATCGCCTTTGCCGCGCCGGCAAAGCGCAACCGACCCTTCCTGCTCGACATGGCCACATCGAGCACGGCGGCCAACAAGGTCAAGGTCTATGAACTCAACGGCAAGCCGCTGCCCGCCGGCTGGGTGCTCGATGCAGGCGGCACACCGGTGACCGACGCCTCCGCGGCGATGGACATCCTGTACAAGCGCGGCCCCAACGCCGGCGGCGGCCTCACGCCGGTGGGCGGCACCGCCGAGATGGCGAGCCACAAGGGCTACGGACTGTCGATGATGGTGCACATACTGGGCGGCGCCTTGTCGGGCGCGTCATTTTCACCGATCAGGATCAAGACGCAAAAGCCCGGCGATCCGGACAACCTGGGCCATTTTTTCATGGCCATAGACCCGAAGGCGTTTCGCGACGAGGGTGAATTCGAGGATGACCTTGATGCCGCCATCGACGTGCTGCACCAGGCGCCGCCTTCCAATCCGGAAGAACCGGTGCTGGTGGCCGGCGACCCCGAGGCGGCCAAGCGCGAACAGCGGCTGCGCGAGGGCATTCCGATTCCGCAGTCCCTCGCCGACCAAATCCGCGAAATCTGCGGACGTTGCGGCGTACCGTATTTGTTTGAGTGAGGAGAAGAGCATGAAATCCATGACCGGACGCGCGGCCACCGTGCTGCGCGTCGTCCTGCATTGTGTTTTTGGCGCATTGCTGGCCACCGGTTTCGCCGGCCCTGTATCCGCCGCCGACAACTTTCCGTCGCGGCCCATTCGCCTGATCATTCCCTTCCCGCCCGGCGGCAGCAACGACGTGGTCGGCCGCGTCATTGCGCTGCAGTTGGCCGAGCGCCTCGGCCAGCCGGTGGTGGTGGACAATCGCGGCGGCGCCGGCGGACTGATCGGCACCGAGCAGGCGGCCAAGGCCGACCCGGACGGTTACACGCTGCTGTTTATTTCTTCGGCCTTCGCCGCCAACGGTTCGCTCTACAAGCTGCCCTATGACCAGGTCAAGGCATTCGTGCCGGTGGCTATGATTGCGGCCGGTCCCAACGTGCTGGCGGTGAATCCCAACCTGCCGGTCAATTCGGTGAAGGAACTCATCGCCCTCGCCAAAGCCAAGCCCGGTACGCTCAACTATGCCTCGGCCGGTATCGGCAGTTTCCAGCACCTGGGCAGCGCCTTGTTCGTGAGCATGGCCAAGGTGGACATCGTCAATGTGCCGTTCAAGGGCGGCGGGCCTGCCATGGCGGACGTGATGGCGGGCAACACCCAGATCATGTTGAGTTCGCTGGTGCAGACCCTGCCGCAAATCAAGTCTGGCAGGCTCAAGGCGCTGGGTGTGGGCGGGCTGAAGCGTTCATCGACTTTGCCGGATGTGCCGACCATCGCCGAATCCGGTGTGCCCGGTTACGAGGCGGTCAACTGGTGGGGCATCATCGCCCCGACCGGAACACCGCAGGCGGTGCGCGATCGTTTGTACAAGGAACTGACGGCGATCCAGAAATCGCCGGAAATGATCAAGCGCTTTGAGGCTGAAGCGGTCGAGGCGGTGCAGATGAGTCCGGCCGAGTTTGGCCGCTATATCGAGCAGGAAACGGAAAAGTGGGCGCGGGTGGTAAAAGAAGCGGGCATCAAGGCTCAGTAAGGTGCAATAGGAATTGAGAAATGTCCAAAAGCGCAGATGTTCCGTCATCCCCGCGAAAGCGGGGATCCATGGGGTGGGGTTTGTATCGATGCGACGAACCCCATGGATTCCGGGTTCCGCTACGCGGCCCCGGAATGACGGGGTTTGCTTAAGCAAGTGCCATACGTCACTGGCACGACAAATCGAGTAGGAGAACAAAATGAAATCTAAACTTTTAGTCACGGCACTGTTTGCCGTTGCAGTGTGCTCCGGGCAGGCGTTCGCCCAATCTGCCGGTGATTACCCCAACCGGCCGATTCGCATCATCGTGCCGGTGGCGCCCGGCGGCAACGTCGATATCGTTGCGCGCACGGTTGCGGCGGAACTGGCCAAGAGCATGGGCCAGCCGGTGGTGGTCGAGAACCGTCCCAGCGCGGCGTCCATCGTCGGTACGCAAATGGTGGCTAAGGCGGCGCCCGACGGCTACACCCTGCTGGCGCATTCGAGCACTTTCTTCACCGCGCCGACGATATCGGCCAACGCCGGTTACGACCCGGTCAAGGACTTCACGCCCATCACCCTGACTTGCAAGGCGCCGATGTTCATGGAAGTGAACACCGCCGTGCCGGCGCGGACCGTGGCCGAGTTTGTCGCCCTCGCCAAGGCCAAGCCGGGCGAGGTGTCGAACGCCAGTTCGGGCAATGGTTCCACCGGCCATATGGCGGGCGAGGTGTTCTCCAGCCGTGCCAACGTCAAGCTGCTCAATGTGTTTTACAAGGGCAGCGCGCAGGCGGTGATCGACGTCATCAGCGGCCAGGCCATGCTGATGTTCGACCAGATCAGCACTTCCGGGCCGCACGTAAAAGGCGGCAAGCTGCGCGCACTTGCCGTGACCAGCCTGCAGCGCTCGCCGCTGTTTCCCGATGTGCCGACCATGGACGAGTCGGGCTATCCCGGGTACGAGGACGTGACGCTCAACTTCCTGCTTGCGCCGGCCGGAACGCCCAAGGCGATTGTCGACAAGCTGCATGCCGAGGTGGTCAAGGCCTACAAGCAGCCCGAACTCATCAAGCGCTTCGCCGAGCGCAGCATCGAACTGGTGGCAAGCCCCTCGCCCGAGGCGTTTGGCGAAACCATCAAGTCCGAGGTGGCGCGCCTGTCCAAGGTGGCGCGCGAGGCCGGCATCAAGGCCGAGTGAGGGATTTGAGCCATGTCATTGCTTTCATTGCGAGCGCAGCGAAGCAATCTCGTCGCAGATGCGCAATGCCGCAAGATTGCTTTGTCGCTACGCTCCCCGCAATGACATCTGTGAATAACATCGCCGAATGCTTTCCCCGCCGCCATGGCTGACAAAACACGCCTGATCGCCGAAGCGCGGCTGCTCGATCTCGCTGCGCGTGCGCTGCAAGCCTGCGGCCTCGCGAAGCAGGATGCGCGCGATGCGGCGCGCATCCTTGTCATCGCCGACCTGTTCGGCCTGTCCACGCACGGCGTGCACCGCGTGATCTCTTACGGCGAGCGCCTGAAAGTCGGCGGCATCAATGCCAGGGCGGCGATTCGCGTCGAAAAAAAATCACCCGCCATCGCCATGGTCGACGGCGACAACGGCATCGGCACCCTGGTCGGCACGCGCGCACTCGAGGCGGCGATGGCGGCGGCGCGTGAAACCGGCGTCGGCGTGGCCTTTGCCCGCAGCAGCAACCATTTCGGTCCCATCGCCTCGTATGCCTGGATTGCCGCGCAAGCGGGTTTTGCCAGCATCATCGCCAGCAACGCCAGTACCACCATCGCCCCCAGCGGCGGCAGCGACGCGCGCCTGGGTAATAATCCGCTCGGCCTGTGCGTGCCCAATCCCGGCGGCGATCCGGTCATGCTCGACATGGCGATGAGCGTGGTGGCGCGGGCAAAAATCCGCCGCGCACTCGATCGCGGCGAAAGCATCCCCGACACCTGGGCCACCGACAGCCTCGGCCGCCCGACCGCCGACCCGCGTACCGCCCTCGACGGCTTCCTGCAGCCCATAGGCGGCTACAAGGGCTACGGCCTGGCGCTGATGGTGGACTTGTTCGCCGGCCTGCTGTCCGGGTCGGCCTATCTGACGCATGTCAAATCCTGGGTCGACGAACCGACCGAGGCGCAGAACCTTGGCCACGTGTTCATTCTTATCGACACCGCCAAACTGGGCTTGCCCGATCTCGCGGCGCGCATCAGCGATTTTGCCGCCATCCTGCGCACCTCGCCGCCCAATGATCCGGCGGTGCCGGTGCGCCTTCCCGGCGAGGCGGAATTCGCGCGCATGCACTTGCAAAGGAAGGAGGGCATGCGCATCGATGCGGCGGTGCTTGACTTTCTTGAGGCGGCGGCAGGCGCGGCCTGATTTTCCGGGAGCTGGCCGGGGGCGCAGGCGGGTGCAAGAAGGCCTGTTTGCCCCGATAATGTCGCCTTCGGCAGCCGGCCAGGGCCGGCTTTATTTATCACCCGATCAAGGTGGCAAGGTGCCTGAAGTGCAGAATCCCGATGTGCTGGTGGTGGGCGGCGGCAACGCCGCATTGTGCGCCGCCCTCACTGCGCGCGAGCGCGGCGCGAGCGTGCTGCTGCTCGAGAGTGCGCCGCGTGAAATGCGCAGCGGCAACAGTCGCCATACGCGCAACCTGCGCTGCATGCACGATGCGCCGACCGAAGTGCTCACCGATGAGTACCGCGAAGACGAGTATTTCAACGACTTGTTGCGCGTCACCGGCGGCGAAACCAACGAACACCTGGCGCGCCTGACCATACGCAGTTCGACCGAATGCACGCGCTGGATGAAGGGCTATGGCGTGCGTTTCCAGCCGTCGCTGGGCGGCACGCTGCATCTTGGCCGCACCAATGCGTTTTTCCTCGGCGGCGGCAAGGCCTTGATGAACACCTATTACGCCGCGGCCGAGCGCCTTGGCATACGCATCATTTACGGCGCCGAGGCGGACGACGTTGAAATCGACGGCGACACCCTGCGCAGCCTCACCTACCAGGTTGATGGCAAGCGTTTTACCGTCAGGCCCGGCGCAATGGTCGCCGCCTGCGGCGGTTTCGAGTCCAACCTCGAATGGCTGCGCGAGGCCTGGGGACCGTCGGCCGACAACTTCCTTATCCGCGGTACGCCGTACAACACCGGCAAGATGTTGAAGGCATTGTTCGCGCACGGCGCCGACCAGATCGGCGACCCGACGCAAGGCCATTGCGTCGCCATCGATGCGCGTGCGCCCAAGTTCGACGGCGGGCTGGTGACGCGTCTCGATTCGGTGTCGCTGGGCATAGTGGTCAACCGCGATGGCGCGCGCTTTTACGACGAGGGCGAGGACTTCTGGCCCAAGCGTTACGCCATCTGGGGGCGGCTGGTGGCGCTGCAGCCGGAACAGATCGCCTATTCCATCATCGACGCCAAGGCCATAGGCCGCTTCATGCCTTCGGTGTTTCCGGCCATCCGCGCCAACAGCATCGCCGAACTGGCGCAAAAACTCGGACTCGACGCAGGCCGGCTCGAGGCCACGGTCGCCGCCTACAATGCCGCCGTGCAACCGGGGACCTTTAACCACGCGCTGCTGGACGATTGCCGCACACAGGGGCTCACGCCGGAGAAAACCCACTGGGCGCAGCGCATCGACAAGCCGCCGTTCTCGGGTTATCCGCTGCGCCCGGGCATCACCTTTACCTACCTCGGCCTCAAGGTCGACGAAAAGGCCTGTGTGCGCATGAAGGACGGACGGATGGCGAAAAACATGTTTGCCGCGGGCGAGATCATGTCGGGCAACATCCTCGGCAAGGGCTATCTGGCCGGATTCGGCATGACCATAGGCACGGTGTTCGGCCGCATTGCCGGTGCTCAGGCCGCCGGCGCGGCGCGCGCCGTTGCAGCGGAGGCTTCACATGCAGCTGGTTAAACTGGTCGAAGAGGGCGCGCGCCAGCTGGCGATCTGCAACGCCTGCCGTTACTGCGAGGGTTACTGCGCGGTGTTTCCGGCGATGGAACGGCGTCTCGACTTTGCCGCCGGCGACCTCAATTACCTTGCCAACCTGTGCCACAACTGCGGCGAGTGTTACTACGCCTGCCAGTACTCGCCGCCGCACGAGTTTGCCGTCGACATTCCGCGCGTCATGGCGCAGATTCGCGTGCAGACCTACGAACACTACGCCTGGCCGGCGCCGCTCGGCCGGGCTTTCAGGAACAATGGCACGGTGTCGGCGCTGCTGCTCGCCGCGGTGCTGGTTGCCGGCTTGTTGCTCGCCTCGGTGCTGCTCGGCGGCGGGCGTTTGTTCACCGCCGTGCCGGGCGGCAATTTTTACGCACTGATCCCGCATAACGTGATGGCCGCATCCTTCGGCGCCGTCGGCCTGTTCGTGCTGCTCGCCTTGTTTATGGGTTTTTTGAATTTCTGGCGCGATGTCGGCGAGTCGCCGGGCGAATTCCTCAAACCATTCGCGCTGTGGCAGGGCTTGCGCGATGCGCTGAGCATGAAGAACCTGCATGGCGCCGGCGCGGATTGCACCTTCAAGGGCGAGGAGCAGCGCTCGCCGCTGCGCCGCTGGTTCCACCACCTGACCTTTTACGGCTTCATGCTGTGTTTTGCCGCGACCTCGGTCGGCACGCTTTATCACTACGCCTTTGGCTGGGTCGCGCCTTATGCGCTGACCAGCCTGCCGGTGCTGCTGGGCACAGTCGGCGGCATCGGCCTCGTCATCGGCCCGGCCGGACTCTACTGGTTGGGCAGGCAGCGCGACGAGGCGACGGCCGACCCGGCGCAGCGCGGCATGAACACCGCCTTTATCGTGTTATTGCTGCTCACCAGCCTCACCGGCCTCGCGCTGCTGGCCTGGCGCGAAACCGCGGCATTGGGCGTGTTGCTGGTGGTGCACCTGGCTGTGGTGATGGCCTTGTTCCTGACCCTGCCGTACGGAAAATTCGTCCACGGCATCTACCGCGCGGCGGCGCTGGTCAAGTTTGCGCTCGAGAGCAAGCGGCCGGGAATCAACGTCGGCGGCGAGGGCTGAACGGATTTACGCAAGCGCCCGACGACCGGGCGCGTGGGGCAAGCCCTCAGCCGACGCGGAAGAATTCGCGCGGCGCCGCGTGCAGGCGCTCGTAGCCGTCGGCGGTAATGTGCACCAATTCCCCCACTTGCACGCCGGCACTGCCGTCGCGGGTAATGACATTGGGTTGCACCACCACCGTCATGCCCACCTCGAGTGTCAGCGCCGGCAGCGGGCCGGCGGGGCGCGAGGCGCTGCCGAGCACCGGTGGCAGGTATCCGCCGCCAAAGCCGTGCAGCAAGTCATCGCAGCTGGTAAAGCCGGCGGTCTCGATCATCGCCGAGGCGGCGACGATCTCCTGCATGGTCGTGCCGTGGCGCAGCACTGCGGTGACGGCCTCGAACGCGGCATCGGCGACCGCGTACAAATCACGGTACAGCGGCGTCGGTTCGGCCGCCACGGCAAAGCTGCGCAGCACCTGTCCCGGATAATCCCAGAAGGCGCCGCTGATTTCGGTGAACACCACATCGCCGGCGGCGAGGCGTCGCGCCGAGGCAAACTGGCGCGGCACATGGCAATCCGGCCTGGCCATTGAAGTGACGCCGAAGTAATGAATATGCGTGCCGCCGCCATGCGGCACATAGGCGCGCTCGGTGATGTCCCACAATTCGCGCTCGCTCAGGCCGGGGCGCATTTGCGCGCGCAGCGCCTCGATTGCGCGGTCGCAAAACGCCGCGCCTATTCGCAGCCAGTCGATTTCCTCGGCCGACTTTTGCAGGCGCAGGCCGACATAGGCGGCGTTCATGTCCACCGTGTCGAAATGTTCCGCGAGCTTGTTGTATTTGCCAAAGCCGAGCGTGCCCATCACGCCGACGCGTTTTGCGCCACGCCGTTTGAGTTCGGCGATCACCGTGCCAACCGTGGACGGACCGCCCCATTGCACGTCGGCCTCGGCGGCGAGGCGCCGCGCCAGCGGCAGGTGGTTGTAGAACTGAACATAGAGCGTGTCCGGGGTGCCGCGGGCGACGAGGGCGACCGCCTCGGCGGTGACCGGCCAGGCGGTGAGCCACTGCACGCCCGAGCCGGCGCGGTTTTCCCCGCACATCAGCAGGTGGTCGACGCCGGCCGCATCCATGGTCTTGGTCAGGGCGGCGCGGCGGACTTGCATTTCGGCGGAGGAAAACCGCGGATAGTCCGCGTCCAGCAGGCTTTGCAGGCGCGCTGCGAGGGTGTCAAGCGGCGGGGCGGGATAGGCCGTCACGCCTGGCTGCCATTGTTGAATGCTGCGGACATTCTCAGTCTTTCGTTATCATCCGGGGAGTGCGCATTATGCCGCGTATCGACTGTCGGGCGGCGTGGCGGTTTGCGGGTTCTTTTCCATGACCAACTCCGGTTAAACTAGTCGCGTTGGGATTGGAAATCCGCAACAAGCCTTTTGTCTATCGTCGGCAGCGCCGGCCACTTCTGGAGAAAAACATGATGACGACCCTGCTGCGCACTCTGGCTTTTTTTGCCACGGGGATGGGCCTGCTGCTGTCGCCGGCGCTATCGGTGGCGCAGTCGGATTATCCCAACAAGCCTATTCGTCTGATTATCGGGTTTCCCCCCGGCGGATCGACCGACATCGTCGGGCGCATCGTGGCCTTGAAGCTGAGTGAGCGCCTCGGCCAGCAGGTGATTGTTGAAAACAAGGGCGGTGCGGGCGGGACCATAGGCGCCGATTTTGCCGCCAAGGCGGCCCCCGACGGCTACACCCTCACCGTCGGCACCACCAGTACCCATGCGGTGGCCGCCGGTGCTTACGCCAAGCTGCCTTACGATCCGGTAAAGCATTTCGCGCCGATATCGCTGGTGGCGGTGACACCCTATCTTTTGGTGGTCAATCCGCAGGTGCCGGCCAACACGCTGGCCGAACTCGTCGCGCTTGCAAAGCGCGAACCCGGCAAGCTCAATTTCGCCTCGGCCGGCAACGGCACCACCACCCACCTGGCGATGGAAATGTTCAATGACGCGGCGAAGATAAAACTCGTGCATATTCCCTATAAGGGCAACGCACCCGCGGATATCGCCATCCTTGCCAATGAAGTCCAGGCGGTGTTCGGTTCGATGCCGGCGCTGCTGCAAAACGTCAAGGCGAACAAACTGCGTGCCCTCGCGGTGGGCACGCCGCGCCGCTCGCCGGCGCTGCCCGACGTGCCGACGGTGGCCGAGTCCGGCTATCCCGGGTTCGAGGCCGCGCTGTGGCTGGGCATACTCGCCCCGGCCGGCACGCCGCAGCCCATTATCGAGCGCATTAACCGCGAGCTGACCGCGATTGCCGCGACGGCGGATTTCAAATCCTTGATGGACAAGAACGGCGCCGATGCGATCAGCAACACGCCGGAACAGTTCGCCGCGATGATCCGCGCCGAAGTGGACCGTTATACCAAGGTGGTCAAGGCGGTCGGGATCAAGCTCGATTAAGCGCCCCGAGTCGCCGCGTTTCAGCGCCAGTCAATGCGCACGCGGCGGCCGTCCTCGAGCGGGACCACCAGGGTGTGCGGCGGCAGGATTTCAAAGTTGCCCTCCGCCCGCGCCGGCAGGTTGATACGGGTAAATTCCAGCGGCACGTCCGCGTCAAAAGTGAACACCCGCAAGTGCAGGCGGTCGGACGAGGGAATAATCACATCGGGGTTGCCGTCGCCGTTGGCATCCATAATCGCGGACATGCCCTGATCGCGCGAACCGGCGATATGGTTGGACACACCGGTGACGCCGTCCCCGGCGATGAAACGGGTACCGTCAAACTTGTACTCGATCAGCAGGCCGTTGTCGTGCGGCGATACGATGACCAGCAATTCCGGGCGGCCGTCGCCATCGACGTCCGCGACGCCAACAGGGTTGATCCACTGGCCGGTGCGATCGAGGGGTTGTGATTCGGCCAGCGGCACGAGCTTGCCCTCGCGAATGCCCAGTGCCATCAACGACGAGCCCTTTTCACGTTGGCTGCGCACCAGGATCACCTCATCGCGGCCGTCGCCGTCAAGGTCGTGCACGCGCGGGATCAGGTCCTCGAATACCGAATTCTCCGGCAGCGTGTAGCCGAGCACCGCGCCGGCGCGGGTGCGCACCCGCACGGCGGCGGCCTCGATCTTGTCTCCCAGGACGCCGCGCGACAGGCGCTGGGTCGGCATCGCCAGCCAGGCCTGCACGATGTCGTTATTACCGCGGCCGATATGGGTGTCGGGCAGCGCATCGGGTGGCAGGGTTGCGCCGGCGAACACCGGTTCCCCCGCGGCAATCACGAATATGCGCATTTGCGCTTGGAGCGGGGCGGACGCGCCCGCGAGCCATGCGGCCAGCGCCAGCAGGGTCAACCACCTGCGCCGGTGCGGATGGCACAAGTTCGGGGGCGATGGCAAAGTGGTTTGATGCATACTTGCATGCTAATCGTTTTAGCGGACCGGGGTGGCGACAGCCGTTCAAGCGGCTAAATCGTACTTGGTCGAAAGGCATTTTTCAGCTACGCTCTAGCGCCAATGTTTCGTTGTTTCAGGTGAAGGAGTGCCCATGGGAAACCAGAGTGATATCAAATTGTCCGGCGTTGCAAAAGACACCGCCTTGCGTGAAATGTATGCCGACATCAACGCCAAGAACCTGTTCCCGTTCTGGGCGAAAAAAGCCGATGTAGAGCACGACGAAGTGCGCCAGCTTATGAACGGGCCCAAGCCGGTGCCCTTTCGCTGGAGCTACAAGGACGACATCGAGTCGCTGCTGCAGCGTTCGGCTGAACTCGTTACCGCCGAGGATACCGACCGGCGTTCGCTGGTGCTGATCAATCCGGGCCTGTCGCCGCGCCGCGCCACGGTGAGCACGCTTTATACCGCCTACCGGCAGAACGACCCCAACGAAATCATGCCGCCGCACCGCCATACCGCCAGCGCCGTGCGCTTCGGGCTTATCGGCAAGCAGAATTTCACCGGCGTGGAGGGCGAGGACATCACTTTTGGTCCCGGCGACCTGGTATTGACGCCGCGCGACACCTGGCACAACCACGGCAATGTCGGCGACACGCCGGCCATCAACCTGTCGGTGCTCGACTACCCGCTGGTCGAGAGCCTCAACGCGCTTGCCTTCGATCATGACTACAAGGAGGGCGGCGTCGCCAAGAAAAGGCAGACTGCGCGCTTTCCCACCGACTATTCTTCGCGCATATACGGTACCGGCGGCTTCAAGGCGCGTTTTGTCAGCCATGCGCGTGGCGTCGGCGGATCCTCGCCGATGTATGCCTACCGCTATGAGCCGATGCGCGAAATGCTGGAAAAGAACCGCGATTACGCGGAGAACCTCCACGAGGGCCTGCTGCTCGAATACGTCGACCCGCTCAGCGGCGGGCCGGTGTTCAAGACCATGACCTTTTTCATGCAAATGCTGAGGCCGGGCGAAAAGACCCTGCCGATCAAGCAGTCGTCCAGCCTGCTGGTGTCGCCGATCGAAGGTCGCGGCCATGCGCTGATCGAAGGCAGGCGTTTTGACCTCGAATTGTTCGACACCCTCGCCATCCCGGGCGGTAACTGGACCGAATACGTCAATGAGGGCAAGGATCCGATGGTGTTGTTTGTCGCCAGCGACGAACCGGCGCTGGCGACCTTCGGCTTGCTGACCCGCTACGGACGCACCGCATCGGGCGACGTCATCAACCTGCTGCTGGGCTTGTGAGCGTTCCGTGATGGAAAAAAATCAGAACGCTCACACCCTCTCCCCGGCCCTCTCCCCGAGGGAGAGGGTGAGAACAGCATCAATTCGCGTCCGCGAATTGATGAGGGCTCGATAGACATGGCGCGGGCCTGGAATACCAAACTCGTCAGCCAGATCGACTGCCCCGGCGGCGGGCAGGTGTGGTGGGACAAGAACACGTTGTACGTCTCGCACATGCGGCCGCCGGACGGCACCTCGATTTACGACGTCGCCGACCCGAGGAATCCGAAGCTGATCGCCAAGCTTGACCTGCCGTTGGGCTGGCATTCGCACAAGGTGCGCGCGGCCAACGGCCTGATGGTCGTCAATTACGAAAAATTCCGCGAGGGTGCGCCCGAGTTCGGCGGCGGACTGGGTATTTTTGACGTATCCACGCCGTCCAAGCCCAGACTCATCAACAAATGGCGCGTCAGCGGCGAGGGCGGTGGCGTGCACCGCTACGACTTTGACGGCCGCTACGCCTACATCTCGCCCACCGCCGAGGGCTATGTCGGCAATATCATGATGATTCTCGACCTGGCCAGGCCAGAAGCACCAGAGGAAGTGGGGCGCTGGTGGATTCCGGGCCAGCATGTGGCCGGTGGCGAAGACTATCCCTGGGACGATTATGTGCGGCCGCGCTGCCACCATCCACTGCGTGTCGGCAACCGCCTGTACGTGTCTTACTGGCATCACGGCTTTTATATTCTTGATATTTCGGACATGAGCCGACCCTCGCTGGTGTCGGGCGTGAATCATGGTGCGGAGAACCCGCATCCGACGCACACCGCGCTGCGCATGCCGGGCAAGCTGGGAGGGCGCGACATCCTGCTGGTTGCCGACGAGGACGTGGCCAAGCTCTATCCTTCGCCGCCGGCCTATGCGCGCATTTACGACATCAGCGACGAGCGCAAGCCGGTGCAGATCGCCACCTTCCAGAAGCCCGGCCTCGATCCGGATGGCGCGCCGCAGCCGGCAATGATGGGTTGCCACCAGCCCTCCGAGCGTTTCAGCGGCACGGTGATCCCGTTCGCCTGGTTCGCCAACGGCTTGCGCCTGGTGGATGTCGCCGACCCGCTGGCGCCGCAGGAAGTCGGTTATTACGAACCCGATCCGCCCGCCGGTTATGACATGGTTTCGTCCAATGACGTGACGGTCGACCCGAACGGCCTTATCTACCTGCTCGACCGCCAGCGCGGCCTGAGCATCATCGAGCGCCTGCACGGCTAGGCCGCGCGGCTGTTGAAACCCGAAGGAGTAAGTCGCATGAGCAAGGGCACCAACAACGGAACAATCAAGGGAACAATCAAGGGAACAATCGAGACCTACGGCAAGAAAAACCCCAATTTGCCGTTTCACCCGGCGGTGCGCGCGGGTGATTTTGTTTTTCTCTCCGGCCAGGTCGGCAAGGACGAGAACGGCGCCATGGTCGCCGGCAGCATAGAAGAGGAAACCCGCGCCACCCTCGAGACCGTGAAGCGTGTGCTCAAGGAGGCCGGTTGCGAATTGTCGGATGTGGTCAAGGTCACCACCTTCCTTGAGGATGCGCGCGACTTCGGCCGCTACAATGGCGTGTTCAAGGAATACTTTCCCGAGGGACGCATTGCCCGCACCACCGTCGAGGCGCGGGCGGTGATCAGCACCAAGATCGAAATCGAATGTGTCGCCTATAAACCGCTGTAACCAATTCACCCCAATCACGACTCAATCACAACTCAATCAGGAGCAAAACATGATTCAACTATTGGGCCGGGCCACCTCCGGCAACGTGCAAAAAGTGCTTTTCCTGCTTGAGGAACTCGGCCTGCCCTATGAGCGCAAGGATTACGGCAAGCAGTGGGAAAACACCACCACGCCCGAGTACAGCGCGATGAACCCGATCAAGAAAGTGCCCACCCTCGTCGATGGCGGCAATGTCATCTGGCAGTCCAACACCATACTGCGCTACCTCGCCGCCAAGAACCCCACGCCGCTGTACCCTGCCGACGCGGCGCAGCGCGCGAAAATCGACAGCTGGATGGACTGGACGCTATCGGAGCTCAACGGTGCCTACCTTGGCGGCTTCAAGGACGCGAAAAAGCCCGAGGCCGAGCGTTCCCCGGATACGACACCGAATCTTGCCGCCGAACTCAAGGTGCTCGAGGCCCAGCTTGCCAAGAACGCCTTTGTCGCCGGCGCGCAATTCTCGCTCGCCGATGTTGCCCTGGGTCCCATCGTCAAACGCTGCCTCGCCTTCCCGCTCGGCCTGCCGGCATTCCCCAAGACTGCGGCATGGTTCGCGGCACTGCAGGCGCGGCCGGCCTTCCAGAAGGCCGTTGCGGCCGGCTGAGTCCGGGCCTTCTCTTCAATGAATACAACCGCCATTTCGCCGGCGGCGCCGGCCCACATCGAGGCGCGCGGCGTGTGCGTCGACTTTACCGTGGCCGGACACACCAACCGTGTGTTGCACGACGTCGACCTCAGCGTGCCCAAGGGCGGTTTTGTCTCGCTCATCGGCCCTTCCGGTTGCGGCAAGAGCACGCTGCTCAAGGTGCTGGCGGGCCTGCTGCCGCCGACGCTGGGCAGGGTTTCGGTGGCGGGGGTGACGCCGATAGAGGCGGTGCGCCAGCGGCGCATCGGCATCGTCTTCCAGGAGCCGACGCTGCTGCCCTGGAAGAACGCGCTCGATAACGTCGCCATGCTGATGGAGGTGGCGCACGTGGGCAAGACGCATGAAGAAATCCGCCAGCGCGCCACCGACATGCTGCGGCTTGTCGGACTTGAGCACGCGGCAAACAAGCGCCCGTCACAACTGTCCGGCGGCATGCGCCAGCGCGTGTCGATTGCGCGCGCGCTGGCGCTGGATCCCGAAGTGCTGATGATGGATGAGCCGTTTGGCGCGCTCGACGCCATCACGCGCGAGGAAATGAGCGACTTCCTGCTAGAGATCTGGGAACGAACCCACAAAACAATCGTGTTTGTCACGCACTCCATCGACGAGGCGGCCTTCATGTCGCGCGAGGTCTATGTCATGGCGACCAATCCGGCGCGCATCATCGAGGTGATGCCCATAGCGCTGCCCTATCCGCGCAATGAGGACAGCTACTCGGCGCCTGAGTTTGCCCGGGCGACCGGGCATCTGCGACACCTGCTCAAGCAAGGCCATCGCCAGGTACAGGCGGCATGAACACCTTGGCCGAGCAGGCCGGTGCAGGCGCGAACATCAGGGCCGGACTCGGACGCTTGTTGCCCTCGTTCCTGCTGTTCGCCGCCATGCTGGTGATATGGGAGGGCGTCGCACGCCTGTTCAAGCTGCCCGAGTTTGTGCTGCCGGCGCCGACTTCGATAATCAGGGTGTTGATCGAGCGCCAGGGGCCGCTGAGTATCGCCGCCTGGGTCACCGCCAAGGAAGTGTTGTTCGGCTTTGTGCTCTCGGCCGTTGTCGGCGCGGCGGTCGCACTGGTGATCGCCCGATTTGCCGCTTTTGGACGCGCGCTTTACCCGCTTGTCGTGCTGTTCCAGACAGTGCCCAAAATCGCCCTCGCACCGCTGTTTATCCTCTGGTTCGGTTTCGACTTGTTTCCGAAAGTGGCGCTGATCGTCGTCATCGCTTTTTTCCCGGTGGCGATTAACATGCTGGTCGGGTTGCAGTCGGTTGACCCCAACCTGGTGGCGCTGCTGCGCTCGGTCGGCGCCAGCCGCAACGAGATACTCATGCGCATCCAGATTCCCAACTCGCTGCCCTACCTGATGGCCGGGCTCAAGGTTGCGGTCACCCTCGCGGTGATCGGCGCCATTGTGGGTGAATTTGCCGGCGCCCAGGCCGGCCTTGGCTATATGATCCAGTTTGCCTCGACGCAGATGGAGACCTCGCTGGTGTTTGCGGCGCTGATCGAGGTGTCGGTGCTCGGATTGCTGTTTTATTACGTCATAGAATTCATCGAATGGCGGTATGTCGACTGGGTGCCCCGCACTGATTGATGCATGGGACGTTTTTTACTTTTAACTGAAACCGTTTAACAAGGGGTGATTACCATGATTGACAACGCGAACAAACAACTGATGGCGTGTTTCGCAGGCGCGCTTGTCGCCGGGGCGATGTTTATGAGCCCGGTGGCACGTGCCGCGGACGATGTTTCGGTGCAACTGGACTGGCTGGTGCGCGGCAACCACGCCATGTTCTTTGTCGGCAAGGAAAAGGGCTATTTCGCCAACAACGGCGTTAATGTGACCGCGGTGCGCAAAGGCACCGGTTCGGTCGACGCGCTCAAGCTCATTTCCAACGGCAACGCCGAGTTTGGCTTCGCCGACCTGCCGACCCTGCAGGTGGGACGTTCGCAAAGCCTGCCGGTGGTGGCCCTCGCGGCGGTCAACCAGAAAAGCCCGCTGGCGGTGATTTCGATCAAATCCAAATTTCCGATCACCAAGCCGGCCGACCTGAAGGGCCTGAATCTTGGCGTTCACCCCAGCGGTTCCACTTATGTTTTCCTCAAGGCGTTTTTTGCCAAGAACGGCTTGAATCTCGCCGAGACCAAGCAGAGCACGCTTGCGCCGCCCTACGAGAACATGCTGATTCTCGGCCGCGTCGACGTGGTGCCCGGCTATATTGACGCCGAGGTGCCGGAACTCGAGGCCAAGACCGGCGGCCCCGGTTCGCTGTCCATCCTGCAGGGCTCGGACTTTGGTTACAAAGCCTACGGCTCGGGTTTGTTTACCTCGGAAAAAATGATCGCCGAAAAGCCCGATCTGGTGCAGCGCTTCGTCAAGGGCTATATCGAGGCGTTCAAGTTCGTGATCGAGAATCCGCGCGAGGCGGTGGAAATCATTGTGCGCGCCAACCCCGAGTACAAGGGCAAGGAAGAGACGCTGTTCAAGCAGATCGACGCCGACTTGAAGTCGACGTTTTTCAGCGACTACAGCAAGTCCAACGGCATCGGCGCGATTTCCGCCGCGCAGTGGCGTGAGACGGCGCAGATACTGCAGGAGCAGGGCGTGTTGCCGGCGACCTTCAATTCGAGCATCGGCTTCAATTCGAGCTTCGTCGAAAAGTCATCGCCGCTCAAGCGCTGATCTGCGCGCGGGTTTTCGGAGGCGGCCGTCACGCGCAATACCTGTGACGGCCGTTTTTTCATGGTGAGGGTGTTTGTTCCGAACGGCGGCGACCAATGGGCACGGGCAGGGAATTTGACTACATCATCGTCGGCGCGGGTTCCGCCGGCTGCACCCTCGCGTATCGCCTCGGCGAAGATCCGGGGGTGCGCGTCCTGGTGATCGAGGCCGGCGATTGGGACCGCAGCCCGTGGATACACATCCCCCTTGGCTGGGGAAAGCTGCTGACAGAACGCCTGCACGACTGGCAGTATTTCGCCGAGCCCGAGCCCAATGTCGACGGTCGCGCCGTCGAGTGTGCGCGCGGCAAGGTGGTGGGCGGGTCTTCTTCCACCAACGCCATGGCCTATGTGCGCGGCAATCCCGCTGATTACGCGCGCTGGGCGGCAACCGGGCTGCCCGGGTGGGATCACCGCCACGTCCTGCCTTACTTCAAGCGCATGGAACGCTGGGAGGATGGCGGCGACGCTTTTCGCGGTGGCGAGGGGCCGCTTGCGGTGCAGCGTTGCCGCTATGAAGATCCGCTCAACCAGGCATTCAAGGAGGCGGCGCTAGCCGTCGGCCATCCCTGGACGGACGACTACAACGGCCGGAGTCAGTCGGGATTCGGCCAGTTGCAAATGACCATCGCCGGCGGCAGGCGCATGAGCGCGGCGCGCGCCTACCTGCGTCCGGCGCTGGCGCGCGGCAATGTTGAAATCCGCGTCAAGGCGCATGTGACCCGGGTGCTATTCGAGGGCGACCGTGCAACAGGCGTTGAGTACCGCTGCGACGGGAAAGTGCACAGCGTGCTGGCCGGACGCGAGGTGATACTCTCCGGCGGCGTCATCAATACGCCGCAATTGCTGATGCTATCGGGCATTGGCGACCCCGCGGCACTGGCGCAGCAGGGCATTGCCCCAAGGGCCGCGCTGCCCGGTGTCGGCAAAAACCTGCAAGACCACGTTTCGGTGATTGTCATGTACCGGCGCAGCCAGCCCAGCCCCTTCTATCGCAACATGCGCGCCGACCGCATCGGCCTGTCCCTGCTCCGCGCCTATGCCCTTGGCAGCGGCTTTGCCAGCGATGTCCCCGGTGGCGCGATGGCCTTTCTCAAGAGCGATCCGGACCTCGCCTGCCCGGACATGCAAATGATCCTGACCACGGCGCCGCTGCCGGCCTGGCCGTATTTTCCGGGTGTGCGCAAACCCTTCGCCGACGGATTTGCCTGTCGCACGGTGTTGTTGCATCCGAAAAGCCGCGGTGAAATCAGGCTCGCATCGGCTGATCCATTTGCGGCGCCACGTATCCACCAGAATTTCCTCGGCGACCCCGGCGATTGGGCCATCGCGCGCAAGGCGATTCGCGACACGCGTGAAGTGGTACGCCAGCCGGCGCTGTCGCGATTTGTGGCAAGTGAAGCGCTGCCCGGCGAGACCGTTTTGAGCGACTCCGAGCTTGACGCATTCATACGAAAATCAGCGATTACCGTCCATCATCCGGCCGGCACCTGCAAGATGGGTCCGCAGGGCGACCCGCTTGCGGTGGTCGACGGCGAATGTCGTGTCTTTGGCGTGCGCGGCCTGCGTGTGGTGGATGCCTCTGTGATGCCCGACCTCACTTCGGGCAACATCAATGCGCCGGTGATAATGATCGCCGAAAAAGTATCCGATCACTTGCGCGGGCTTGTCCCGCTCGCCCCTCAGGGAGGCTGAGATGCAACTGGCACTGGCCGGCCTTCGCCGTCATCCGGTGCTGCTGTGCGGACCGGCCTGTCCGGACGCGTTGGCGCGGCTGGAACGGTTTTTTGAAGTTGAGATGGAAAATGCACCGCTGGACGACGCCACTCTAAAGGCGCGGCTTGGCGGCAAGGCGGCGTTGATCGCTACCGGGACCACAGGCATAGACGCCCGTTTTCTCGTCGGACTGCCTTACCTGAAAGCGGTGTGCAAGATCGGGCCGGCGCACGAGGATATAGACCTCGATGCCTGCACCCGCGCCGGGGTGATGGCGACTAATACGCCAGACCTTGGCCTCGGCGATGCGGCGCGGCGGGAGATGCAAATGATCGCCGTCGAAAACCTGATCGCCGCCTTTGGTTTCGGGCGTATCGGCGGCCATCCGAAAAACCTGCTCAACACCGAGCTGCGCTGCATGCTCGGTTGCTGTATTTAAGGCGTCCGTCTGGCGTGACGGGCAAGCCTATTCGGCCTTGATCCCCGCAAGCTTCGCCGCCTTGCCGTATTTGTCCGCATCGGCGCGAATCAGGTTCATCATGTCGCCCGAGGACATCACCAGCATGTCCAGGCCCGCGCCATCGAGTTTTTTGCGCACGTCGGGCATGGCGGCGACGCGGCGGATGTCGGCTTCTATTTTTGCCAGGATGGCCGGCGGCGTCGCGGGCGGCGCCATGAAGCCGTAATAATTGTCGAGGGAAAAATTCTTCAGTTGCGCGATGCCTGATTCGCGCACCGTCGGCACATCGGGTAGCGACGGGCTGCGTTCGCTCGACAGCAGCGCGATCGGGCGCAGGCGCCCCTGTTTGACGAAGGGCAGTCCGGCCGGCACGCTGGTGGCGACGATCTCGATGTGACCGGCCACGGTGTCGGCAACGGCCGGGGTGCAGCCGCGATGCGGGATATGCACGGCAAACAGCTTCATGTCGTACTTGTACATTTCCATGGCAAAGTGGTGCGGGCTGGCGATATTGCAGCTGGCGTAGGAATACTTGCCCGGCGAGGCCTTGAGCATGGCGGTGAATTCGGCCAGGTTTTTCGCCGGCACCGACGGGTTGACCGCGATCATCATCGGCGCCGAGGTCACCAGGCCGAGGCCGGGGAAGTCCTTGGTGAAATCAAAGGTGAGCCTCGGGTAGACGACGTGGTTGATGATGTGGGTGTTGGTGGCAAGCAGCAGGGTGTAGCCGTCTGGCGGGGCGCGAAACACCGCCTCGGCGCCGATCGATCCGCCGCCGCCGATGCGGTTCTCTATCACCACCGATTGCTTCCATATTTCGGCCAGCTTGTCGCCGAACACGCGCGCCGTGAGGTCGGCGGCGCCACCCTGGGTAAAGGTGACAATGATGCGCACCGGTTTGGACGGGAAGTCCTGCGCGCCCGCGGTACCGGCGGCGAGAGTGGCGATGATCGCAAGGCAAAGCTGAATCAGGCGCATTGTGACTCCGAGGTTAATTGTCGTTGGATGCCCCGACGGTACACCAAGCGCCCGCGCCGGGCAACGCAGGCGCAATCAGGGTGCGGCGCGCCGCGGCATGGGGCGTTAATTCCGGGAAAGCTCGAGTGCCGAGGCGGCGAACAACTCCTCAGGCGCGACTTTGCGCGCCGACAGGCCTTGCTCGTGGTGATAGCGGGTAAAGGTCTCCAGTGCGTGGCGGTTGGGTTCAAGGCCGTAGCTCCAGTAGTCCTCGCCCATCAGTGACCGTGCCGCTGCGTATTCGGACACACCCCAGGGCAGCGAGGTGTAAAGATGGCCGATTTGCGCCAACTCCTCCATCGCCATGTCCTTGGCGCGAATGAAGGCCTTGAGCACGCTTACCGGCAGCCAGGGGTGCTGCTCGGCCAGAGATCGCCGGATGCCGATGACATGCATGATCGGAAAAATTCGGCTCTGTTTGAAATAGTCTTCCTCGGCCTTGCGAAACTCCGGAAACAGGCGCGCCACCTTACCGGCACCGCGGGTAAAGCAGGACGGCGCCTTGGCGCTGAACACCGCGTCGAGTTCGCCCGCCTCGAGCATGCCCGACAAGGTCTTGCCATCGGCGATCTGCTGCAGGTCGATGTCGGCGGGGAGTTTGAGGGGGGCACGTTCCTGCCGGCCCGATACCTCGACGCCGCCACGGCGCCAGTGCACGTCGGACGGCTTAAGGCCGTAATCATCCTGCAGGATGCCGCGTATCCACACGTTGGCGGTGATCTGGTACTCGGGGATGCCAATCGTCTTGCCGCGCAGGTCTTCGGGTTTGGTGATGCCGCGGTCGGTGCGGATGTAAATGCCCGAGTGGCGGAACACGCGCGACACGAATGCCGGCACTGCGACGTAATCGGTGTTGCCGCGCGAGCTCATTACCGTGTGGCTGCTCATGGAAAGCTCGCAAATGTCGAATTCCTGCGAGCGAAAGGCGCGGTGGAAAATTTCCTCCGGGTGCAGCGCCAGCGGAATGAGGTCGACACCTTCAATGGTGACGCGTCGGTCGAACAGGGCGCGGGTGCGGTCGTAGTCGCAGCAGCCGAGGCTGAGCGTGAGTGTGGGTGCTGTCATCCTGGTTCGCCGGCGCTCAGGCCGGCTTTTTCTCCGGCAGCAGCTTGAAGGTACCGATGGCTTTTGACAGCAGCTTGCCGGTTTCGTCGTGCGCTTCGGCTTCGCAAAAGGCGGTGGACTTGCCGGCGTTGAGCACGCGTCCCTCGGCGGTGATGTCGCCGTAACTGGCGTTGAGGAAACCCACGCTCATGTCTATGGTGAGCACGCCGCCGGCGGTGCCGTAGTGGCCGCGCACCGCCACGCTCATCACCAGGTCGAGCATGGTCATGATCACGCCGCCATGCGCGGCACCCCAGCTGTTCAACAGGTCGGGCCGCTTGGCCAGGCTGACGATGGCGCGCTCCTTCGAGCGCTCCACGAGGCGTATGCCCAGGTGTTCCACGAAGGGGATGGTGACGCCGAATTCAGGTGTGTTCATGTTGTCCGGGTTGTGGTGAATGCCTGGGGTGAATTTACCTGTTCGCCGCCGCTGTGTCGAACACGGTGTCGAACGCTGGAGTGAAGCGCCTAGACCGTGGTGGCGCCGCCATCCACGGCAATCACCTGGCCGCTGATGTGGCGCGACGCGTCCGAAGCGAGCAGGCAGGCGAGGCCCTTGAGGTCCTCGTCATCACCGAGGCGCCTCGTCGGCGTGCGCTCGATAATGCGCTTGCCGATCACGTCGAGCGCGGCGCGCGTCATCTTGGACGGGAAAAAACCCGGCGCGATGGCGTTGACGGTGATGCCGTGCTCGCCCCATTCGCCGGCCAGGGCGCGGGTGAAGTTCACCAGGCCGCCCTTGGTGGTGTTGTAGGCGAGGGTTTCGAGCAGGTCCACAGGATTGCCGCGAATACCGGCGATGGAGGCCATGTTGATGATACGACCGTACTTGCGCGGAATCATCGTGCGCTTGCCCACCGCCTGCGTCACCACAAAGGTGCCGGTGAGGTTGAGGTTGACCAGCTTTTCCCAGGCATCGAGCGGATGGTCTTCGGCAGGCGCTCCCCAAGTGGCGCCGGCGTTGTTGATAAGGATGTCGATATGGCCGTAGTGCGCCAGCACGCGCTCGACCATTGGGGCGATGGTGTCGTGCTTGGAGAGGTCGCAGACCAGCGGCAGCGCTTCCACGCCCTGCCGGCCGAGGTGGGCGCGGGCTTCATCCAGTTCATCAGACTTGCGCGCGGTGAGGGCGAGTTTGGCGCCCATCTCGCCCAGCGCTTCGGCCAGTTGCAGCCCGAGGCCGCGCGAACCGCCGGTGATGAGGGCGATCTTGCCAGACAGGTCAAGCAGCTTCTTTACGCTCATGACATTAGCTCCATAATTAGACAAATGGCTGGAAACCCGCGCCAGTCGTGGCTTTCCAGTAGGTCGTCATTCCCGCGAAAGCGGGAATCCATGGGCTTGGGGGTGGCGCGGAATCAACGAACCCCATGGGTTCCGGGTTCCGCTGCGCGGCCCCGGAATGACGGTGTGGTTTGCGAATTATGCAGTTTCTTTCAGGCAAGCTCGAACAAGCCCGCCGCGCCCATGCCGCCGCCTATGCACATGGTGGCGACGACGTATTTGACGCCGCGGCGTTTGCCTTCGATGAGCGCGTGGCCTACGAGGCGCGCGCCCGACATGCCGTAGGGATGGCCGACGGCGATGGCGCCGCCGTTGACGTTGAGCCTGTCGTCGGGAATGCCCAGCTTGTCGCGGCAATAGAGCACCTGCACGGCAAAGGCCTCGTTCAGCTCCCACAGGCCGATGTCTTGCACCTTCAGCCCGGCGCGCTTCAGGAGTTTGGGCACGGCGAACACCGGGCCTATGCCCATTTCATCGGGCTCGCAGCCGGCCACGGCAAAGCCGCGGAAAATGCCCAGCGGCTGCAGGCCTTTTTTCGCGGCCAGCCTGGCGTCCATCACGATCGCCGCCGAGGCGCCGTCGGAGAACTGGCTGGCATTGCCCGCGGCGATGCTGCCGCCGGGCACCGCCGGTTTGATCCTGGAGATGCCGTCCAGGGTGGTGTCGGCGCGTATGCCCTCGTCGCGGCTTACCGTCACCTCCTTGCTGAACAGCCGGCCGCTGTCCTTGTCACCCACGCCCATGACGGTGGTGAGGGGCGTGATTTCGGCGTCGAATTTTCCGGCGGCCTGCGCCGCGGCGGCGCGGTTCTGGCTTTGCACGCCGTACTCGTCCTGCGCCTCGCGGCTGATCTTGTAGCGCCCGGCCACTGTCTCGGCCGTCTGCAGCATCGGCCAGTAGATTTCCGGTTTTTGCTTTTTCAGCGCGACATCCTCGAACATGTGCAGGTTCATTTCATTCTGCACGCAGGAGATCGACTCGACGCCGCCGGCGGCATAAGTGTCGCCTTCGCCGGCGATGATGCGTTGCGCGGCCAGCGCAATGGTCTGCAGGCCCGAAGAGCAAAAACGGTTGACGGTAATGCCCGATACCGTCACCGGGCAGCCGGCGGCAAGGGCGATCTGGCGGGCGATGTTCCAGCCGGTGGCGCCTTCCGGATTGGCACAGCCCATCAGCACGTCCTCGAGTTCGCCGGCTTCGATGCCGGCGCGTGCAATGGCGGCCCTGACCACGTGGCCGCCAAGGGTCGCGCCGTGGGTCATGTTGAAACCGCCGCGCCAGGACTTGGCGAGGGCGGTGCGGGCGGTGGAAACGATGACGGCGTCGGTCATGGCTTGATTTCCTCTCGTGTTGGCATCATGCCGGCTTGTGGCCGACAAAATCGACAAGGGCGGACATGCCCTGGTGGCGCACACCCTCGCTCAGTTCGTCGTCGTGCTCGGCGAGGTGGACAATTTTCAGTGCGGCGAAACTCTGCCTGATCAAATCGGTGGTGTAGAGGTTTTCCACCTCGCCGGGGCCGCCGGTTTTGTATTCTAGCTGGCCGAGGCCGTAGCCTTGCAGCAGCAGCAGGCCGCCGGGCTTGAGGGCGCGCTGAATGCCGGCGAAAATGCGTGCGCGCAGGGCCGGCGCGGCGAACTGGAAAAATATCGCCGCAACCACGTCGTATTGCGCCGCGTCCCAGTCCCATGTTTCGATGTCGCCGACGCGGCTGTCTATGCTGACGCCCGCATCGGCGGCCAGCGTCTGCGCCTTGTTCACGCCCACCGGCGAAATGTCGAAGGCGTTCACCCGCAGGCCCTGGCGCGCCAGCCATACGCTGTTGCGGCCCTCGCCGTCGGCGATGCACAGCGCGTTCATGCCGGGCTTCAGGCGGTGGGCCTGGGAAGCGAGAAACACGTTGGGCTCGCGGCCAAAGTGATAGTCAGCCCCGGAGAAGCGCTTGTCCCAGGTTGCGCGTGCGTCTTGAAAGCTCATGTGCCCGCCTTCCACTGCCCAAAGGTTTGTCCGTCGGCGCCCAGCCTTGCCAGAAGCGGTGCCGGCGACCAGCATTCGCCGTGATAGCCGCGGGCGTATTTTTCCATGGTCGCAAGCACATTGGGCAGGCCGACGGTATCGGCGTAAAACATTGGGCCGCCGCGCCAGAGCGGGAAGCCGTAACCGGTGAGATAGACCATGTCAATGTCGGAAGCGCGCATGGCGATGCCTTCTTCGAGGATTTTCGCGCCTTCGTTGATGAGCGCGTACATGCAACGCCCGATGATTTCCTCGCTGCCGATTTTGCGCGGCGTGATACCCAGGGCCTTGCGGTGGGCGAGGATAAGTTCGTCGACGACCGGGTCGGGCTGCGGCTTGCGCGCACTTTTCCCGCCCTCTTGCGCGTATTTGTACCAGCCCGATCCGGTCTTTTGCCCGAAGCGGCCCAGTTCGCAAATGGCGTCGGCGATTTTTGAGTAGGCCATGTCCGGGCGCTCGATGTAACGGCGCTTCCTGATGTGCCAGCCGATGTCGTTGCCGGCGAGGTCGTACATGGCAAACGGGCCCATGGCGAGGCCCCACTTTTGCAGTGTGCCGTCGATTTGTGCCGGGCTCGCGCCCTCGTCGATGAGGAACAGCGACTGGCGTATGTATTCCTCGAGCATGCGGTTGCCGATAAAGCCGTCGCACACGCCCGAGACCACGCCGGTCTTCTTGATGGTCTTGGCGAGCTTCATGGTCGTGGCGAGCACATCCTTGCCGGTCTTTTCGGCGCGCACGATCTCGAGGAGCTTCATCACATTGGCCGGGCTGAAAAAATGCGTGCCGATCACATCTTGCGGCCGTTTGGTAAAGGCGGCGATCTGGTTCACGTCCAGGGTCGAGGTGTTGCTGGCAAGGATGGCGCCGGGCTTCATCACCGCGTCGAGTTTCTTGAACACGGTTTCCTTCACGCCCATTTCCTCGAACACCGCCTCGATGACGATGTCGGCGTTGCGGATGTCATCGTAGGAAAGCGATGTCTTGATGAGGCCCATGCGCTCCTCGCATTTGGCCGGCGTGATGCGGCCTTTTTTCACCGAGCCTTCGTAATTTTTGCGCACCGTGGCAAGGCCGCGATCGAGGGCCTCTTGTTTCATTTCGAGCAGCGTCACCGGGATGCCGGCATTGGCGAAATTCATCGCGATGCCCCCGCCCATGGTGCCGGCGCCGATGATCGCCGCTGACTTGATGGCGCGCACCGGCGTGTCTTCGGGCACGTCGGGAATCTTCGCCGCGGCGCGTTCGGAAAAAAACGCGTGGCGCAGCGCCTTGGATTCGGTGGTCTCGACGAGAAAGCGAAAACACTCGCGCTCGAATTTCACGCCTTCGTCAAAGGGCATGGTCACCGCGGCGGCCACCGCCTCGACGCATTTCAGCGGCGCCGGATAGTTTTTCGCCACCGCGCCGACGGTGTTGCGCGCAAACTGGAAAAACGCCTGGTGGTTGGGGTAGTCGATGACGATGTCACGCGCGCGCTTGAGCGGGAGCTTGTCGGTGGCGGCTTTTTGCGCAAAATCGATCGCCGATTGCAACAGGTCGCCTTCTATCATCCGGTCGAACAATGCGGTGCCGGCAAGGTCCTGCGATTTGGCCGGGGTGCCAGACACAATCATGTTGAGCGCGGTTTCCACGCCCACCAGCCGCGGCAGGCGTTGCGTGCCGCCGGCACCGGGGAGGATGCCCAACTTCACCTCGGGCAGGGCGATTTGTGCATTGGGCGCGGCGACGCGGAAATGGCAACCCATGGCCAGTTCCAGCCCGCCGCCCATCGCCACCGAGTGGATGGCCGCGACCACCGGTTTGGTCGATGCCTCGATTTCGGCGATGACGGTGCGCGTGGTCGGCTCGGCCAGCGCCTTGGGGGTGTTGAATTCTCGGATGTCGGCGCCGCCGCAAAAGGCCTTGCCGGCGCCGGTGACGACAACCGCTTTGACCGCATCATCGGCAAGGGCTTTTTTCAGGCCGGCGACAATGGCCGTGCGCGTGGCATGGCCGAGGCCGTTGACCGGCGGGTTGTTCAGGGTGATTACGGCAACTGTGCCGTGGACGGTGTAGTCAGCACTCATGGTGGTTTCTCCGGGACGCGCTTGCGCAGCCTGCTGCGTGTCAATGTCGCTGCAATTATCCCACTTACGCCGCTTCACCGGCGCGGTGCCCGCGCGTGTTGACACCCCCGGATTGGCGGGTTAATTTGGCCCGCAGAAATGCAACCGGAGGAAAGCATGCTGCAGGGGCTGATGATGGACATGCCGTTGCTGATCTCGTCGCTCATCGAGCACGCTGATCGGCACCACGGCGACGGCGAGATCGTGTCGCGCACGGTGGAAGGACCGGACAAGAGTGGCGGGGGCACGTTCCACCGTACCACTTACCGCGAAATCCACCGCCGCGCCAAACGCCTTGCCAACGCGCTGACGGCGCTCGGTGTCGCGCAGTCAGATCGCATCGGCACGCTGGCCTGGAACGGCTACCGCCATGTCGAGACCTATTACGCCGTGTCGGGCATGGGCGCGGTCTGCCACACCGTCAACCCGCGGCTGTTCCCGGAGCAACTCGCCTACATCATCAACCACGCCGAGGACCGCTACGTATTTTTCGACCTGACGTTTGTTCCGTTGGTGGAAAAGCTTGCGCCCGTCTGCCCCGGTGTCAGGGGCTGGGTGGCGCTGACCGATCGGGCGCATATGCCGGCCGTGGCCCAGCAGAATCTGCCCAAGCTGCTCTGTTATGAAGAGCTGCTCGCGGCGCAGGGCGACGCCTATGACTGGCCGGTGTTCGACGAGCGCCTCGCCTCTTCGTTGTGCTACACCTCGGGCACCACCGGCAACCCCAAGGGCGTGCTCTATTCGCATCGCTCGACGGTGTTGCACGCCTACGGTGCGGCGCGGCCCGATTCACTCAATTTTTCGGCGCGCGATGTGGTGCTGCCGGTGGTGCCGATGTTCCATGTCAACGCCTGGGGCACGCCCTACGCCTGCACTTCGGTGGGCGCCAAACTGGTGATGCCCGGTGCCGCGCTCGATGGCAAGAGCCTGTACGAGTTGTTCGAGGCGGAAAAGGTCACCTTCAGCGCCGGCGTGCCGACGGTGTGGCTGAACCTGCTGACGCACATGAAGCAGGGCGGGCTGAAGTTCTCCAGCCTGAAGCGCGTGGTCATCGGCGGCTCGGCCTGCCCGCCGGCGATGATCAACACCTTCCAGGACGAATACGGCGTCGAGGTGCTGCACGCCTGGGGCATGACCGAAATGAGCCCGCTTGGTACGGTGACCACCTTCAAGGCCAAGCACCTGACCATGGACGCCGGGGCGCGACACGCGGTGCAGGTGCGCGCCGGCCGCGCCATCTACGGTGTCGACATGAAAATCACCGATGCCGACGGCAAGGAGCTGCCCTGGGACGGGCAGGCCTTCGGCGACCTGCTGGTGCGCGGCCCGTGGGTGTGCAGAAGCTATTTCAAGGACGAGGGCGGCGACCCGCTGTGCACCGACGAGCACGGCCAGCGCTGGTTTCCCACCGGCGATGTGGCCACCATCGACGCCGATGGCTACATGCAGATCACCGACCGTTCCAAGGACGTGATCAAGTCCGGTGGTGAATGGATCAGCTCCATCGACCTGGAGAACATCGCCGTCGCCCACCCGGCGGTGGCCGAGGCCGCGGTTATCGGCATAGTCCACCCGAAGTGGGACGAGCGGCCGCTGGTGGTGGTGGTGAAAAAGCCCGGTGCATCGGTGACACGTGAAGAACTGCTCAAGTTCTACGAAGGCAAGATCGCCAAATGGTGGATGCCCGATGACGTAGTGTTTGTCGAGCAATTGCCGCACACCGCGACGGGGAAGTTGCTGAAGACCAAGTTGCGGCAGGATTTCAAGGCCTACAAGTTACCGGGGGTGTGATGGGTGATGGCTGGAGAGCCGCTCTGGTAGCGGGTTTCCAGCCATCTGGCCTCGATCCGCCATGCCTGCGGTCGCGGCCGCTGCCGCTGCCGTCATTCCCGCGGAAGCGGGAATCCATGGGGTTGCTTTGTCGCTGCGCGGGCATAGCCTTTCTATTTAGCTTGGTGGTTTCACTCCCCTGCGGGGAGCGAGTCCCTTCTTTTGCTTCGCCAAAAGAAGGAACCAAGAAAAGGCGACCCGGAGGTGACGGTCGCTGCGCGACTGCCCTGCGATGCTCGCGCCAATGGGCCGGGACCTAAACTCGGCCCACAAAGGACGTGGGCCTCAGACATAGGTCCCGGACAGCTCCCATCGGCGCTGCGCTTCTCGGCGTCCCCTACGGGAGTTGAAAGTCAAAAGCCAAACTTTGCATGCGACGTTTTTTGCTTTTGACTTCGGGGCCCCTGCGGCGCCGCCGAGGAGCGCAGGCGAAGCGGGGGCAGTCCGGCGCATATGTTTGAGGCCCGCGGCTTTTGCGGGCCGAGTTTATGCGCCGGCCCGCTTTGCCGAGCACCGGAGGGAACCGCCGAAGGCGGCGGCGTCGGGGGTGTGTTTTCTTTGGTTACTTTATTTTGCACAAGCAAAAGAAAGTGACTCGCTCCCCGCAGGGGAGTGAAACCACTCAACTAAACAGAAAGACAAAGCCCGCGCAGCGACAAAGCAACCCCATGGATTCCCGCTTGGCCGTTCCTCGAAACTTCACCTCGCTTCGCGAGTCTCGTTTTCGCGGGAATGACGGCGGCTTGCCGGGATAAGCCAATGGCTGGAAAGCCGCGCCAGTCGGGCATTTCCAGCCTATGCCATAACCAGATCAGACCGCCAGCAACTCCACCTCAAACACCAGGGTCGCATTCGGCGGAATGACGCCGCCGGCGCCGCGCGCGCCGTAACCGAGCGCCGGCGGAATGGTCAGCTTGCGCGAGCCGCCGACTTTCATGCCCTGCACGCCCTCGTCCCAGCCGGCGATGACCTGGCCGCGGCCGAGGTGGAATTCGAAGGGGTCGTTGCGGTCCTTGCTCGAGTCGAACTTGGTGCCGTCGGTGAGCCAACCGGTGTAATGCACACTGACCTGCTGGCCGGCGGCGGCTTCGGCGCCGCTGCCGACGACGATTTCTTCGTAGATAAGGCCGCTGGCGGTGGTGGTGGTGGACATGGGATTCCTTTCAGGGATGCCGCGCGAAGCGGCGCTGGGTTAGTAGTTGGGTTAGTAGATTGGGTGGGGGGATCTTGGGCAAAACGAAGCGAAGGGTCAGCCCGCCAGCGCGATGTACTGCGCATAGTCGCGCTTTTCGGCGGGTGTCAGTTGTTTGACTTCATGCTCGGCGACCGATGCGCTGGAGCGGTCTGGATATTCGAGCACCGCCAGCAGGCATCGCGGCGGATGCGAGCGGGTATAGCGCGCGCCTTTGCCCTTGAGGTGCGCGGCATAGCGCGCGGCAACATCCACCGCGATGCCGGTATAGATGCTGCCGTCACGGCATTCAATCAGGTACATGAACCAGGGCTTGGCGGCGATTTTGCGTTAACCCCGACCGACGAAGGGCATCTTGGTCGCCATGATAGTCATGAACTGCACATTGGTCGCCGCCGGCAGGTTGGCCATGTGCAGCACCGCCTCGCCGACGTGGTTGACGTCCATCAGCGGCTCGGCGCGGATTTCACCGTCGGCCTGGGGCACGCCCTTGGCCATGCGCGCGGCCATTTCGGTGGCGGCGTTGCCGATGTCGATCTGGCCGACGGCGATGTCGTACTTGCGCCCGTCCAGGGCCGCGGTCTTGGTCAGGCCGGTGACGGCGTGCTTGGTCGCGGTGTAGGCGATCGAATTGGGGCGCGGCGCGTGCGCCGATATCGAACCGTTGTTGATGATGCGTCCGCCGCGCGGTTCCTGCGCCTTCATCGTGCGAAAGGCTTCCTGGATGCAATAGAACATGCCCGACAGGTTGATGTCGACGACGTTCTTCCATTGTTCGATGGTCAGGTCCTCGAGCGGGATGCCCGGGGCGTTGACCCCGGCGTTGTTGAACAGCAGGTCGACGCGGCCGAATTTTTCCCCGGCCGTGGCGAACAGGGCTTTGACCGAGGCCGGGTCGGCGACGTTGGTCGGCACGGCCAGCGCGCGCGCGCCGGCGCCGGAGGCCTTGGCCACTTCGTCAAGCGGTTCTGGGCGGCGCCCGGCGAGCACGACAGTCCAGCCGCCATTGAGGAGGGCAAGTGCCGCGGCCTTGCCGACGCCGGTGCCTGCACCGGTGACGATGGCGATTCTGCTGGGTGAATTCATGAACGGTGTCCTTTGCGTGGTGTGAATTGCGCCGGTCGGATGGCCGGGCGGCGCCGATTATAAATCAATGCGACCGCGCCTCCGGCAGGCGCTCAGGCGCTGCGCCAGCAGTTGCCGCCGGCCGCCTTGGCCGCATACATCGCGTCATCGGCGAGCCTGATGAGCGATTTCGCGTCGTTGGCGTGGAGCGGAAAGTAGGCGATGCCAAGTGACAGGCCGACCTGCAGGTGGCCCTGCGGCAGTTCCACCGTGCGGCAGGCCGCCGTGATCAATTTATCGGCAACGCGGGTGGCGTCGGCGAGATCCTGAATTTCCTCCAGTATGACGACGAATTCGTCGCCACCCAGGCGCGCCAGGGTATCGGCGCCGCGCAGGCAGTCGGAAAGCCTGTCCGAGATCGCCCGGAGCATCTGGTCTCCCACCGGATGGCCGAAATTGTCATTGACGGTTTTGAAGCGGTCGAGGTCGGCGACCATGAAGGCTATGTTGCGCCCGCTTCGTGTCGCCCGCGCCAGCGCCTGGTCGAGGCGGTCATCGAGCAGCGAACGGTTGGGCAGCCCGGTGAGCGGGTCGTGCCTGGCCATGTATTCAAGCGCGGACTCCTTGGAGCGCAATTCAGCGTTCATCTTTGCCAGTTCGCGCGTGCGTTCACTGACGCGCTCTTCGAGCCCTTGCTCGCTCTGGCGGAGGGATTCGACCAGCGCATGCTCGGCTTTGAGCGCTTCGCGGCGCATCGCCTGGATGCGCGCCGCCATGGCGGCCGAGAGCAGCAGCATTTCCACCGCCGAGCCCGCCTGCATGGCGTGAAGGGTGAAGTCGGTGGTCGCGATCCAGCCGAGGCTGCGCAGCGCAAACAGGGCGCTGCCGGCCAGCAGCATCGACCAGGCGAGGAGAAAGTAGCCCGAGCCGGCCTGCTGCCCGCTCGCGTCGCGTTTTACGCGGCAGTAAATGCCGGCACCAATAGTGATGATCGAGAACAACAGGCCGTTGACGCAGGTGAGTATCGCGGCAAACTGGTAGTCAAGCAGCAGCGGGGCGAGCGCGGCGACCGCGAAAATGCCCCCCAGTGCGAGCAGCACGCGGTCGATGCCCGGATGGTCGCGCCGCGTGTCGAGGAACATGCGCACGAATTGCGCGCCAAACAACCCGGCGGCGGCCATGCCCGATAGGAAGGCGACGTTGCCCCAGGCCGGCCAGTCGGGCCATAGGAACTGGTTGCCCAGGCCGTTGAGCGAAACCATGCCGGTGGCCAGTGCGGCGACAAAAGCGGCATAGACCAGGACGATGCGGTCACGCAGCGCGCTGTAGAGCAGCAGGTTGTAAACGAGCAGTGCCAGCAGGGCGCCGTAATACAGGCCCAGCAGCACGTAGCACTTCTGGTCGCGCGCCTGCAGCGTCTCGGGCTGCCACAGTGTCAGCGGCAGGGTCAGGCTGCCCGAAGAGACCACCCTCAGGTAGACCGTCTGCGTCGCCCCCGGGGTGAGCATGATAGGGAACACCAGGTTGCGGTGTTCGTAGAGGCGCGAGGCAAACGGCTGCAGGTCGCCCGCAGTTTGCTCGGAATAATTGCCATCGGGCCGCGGTGTGAACACGTCGACGCGGTCAGGCGACGGGAAGCCGACCTCAAGCAGCCAGCGTGGCGGGCAGTCGGCGGCGAGGGAAATCGGCAGGGCGATCCAGTAGGCCGAGCGCGAAAAGCCGAAATTGGGTGCCGCCGCAAGCGTTTCGGTGGCGCGAAACCGGCTGCGCATGGCGGGGTTGGCGATATCCTGGATGCGCAATCGCCCGGTCACATCTTCGAGATAAAAGGCCTTGGCCGCGGCGGGAAAGGCATGGGCGATGTCGTTGAGCAGTAATGCGTTTTCGTTCTCGTGCGTCGAGGCCATGCCGGACGGCGGCAGGGCGACCAACGCCGCCAACGCCAGCGCGCGCAGGCATTGTGCGGCGGCAATTGCGGTACGGCCGATGATGGCGCCCGCGCGCATCAAATTTGGGTGGCGTACGCTTGTTGGTATATCAAACAGAAGCACTCTCTCTCGGGAGTCTGCGCCAGCAGGCTCCTTTCGGTCGACTGGCCCGGTAAAACCAGCAACGCATCCGGCACGGTCAAACGCTTTTTGCCGGCCTGCCGGCGGCAAGCGTGAGGGCGCGCCACAACTTGTCCGGGGTCACCGGCATGTCCAGCTGCGCCACGCCCTGCGGGCGTACCGCATTCATGATGGCATTCATTACAGTTGGCAGGGAACCGGAAGTGCCCGATTCGCCGACCCCCTTGGCGCCCAGCGCATTGGTCTTGGTCGGCACGTTGTGCTCATCGCAGCGTATGCCGTGCATCCAGTCGGCGCGCGGCATCGGGTAGTCGAGAAAACTTGCCGACAGCAGCTGGCCGGTTTCGCGGTCGTACACCGCCTCTTCGCCCAGGACCTGTCCGACGCCCTGCATCACGCCGCCGTGCACTTGGCCCTCGATGCTGCTGTGGTCTATGGCCGTGCCCACATCGTCCACGGTGGTGTAGGCGAGTACGTCGGTGACGCCGGTATGCGGGTCTATTTCCACCTCGGCGATATGGCAGCCGTTGGGGAAGGTTGCGCCAAAGGTGCCTTCGGCGGCGCAACTCATCGGATGCGCGCCGGCGCCGGCCGGCGCGAGAGTTTTCGCCAGCCTCTGTGCCAAATCAAGCAGTCCGATGCGCTTGCCCGCGGCATGAAAGCCGCCGTCGCGATATTCGACACTTGCGGCGCCCATTGCGCTTGCCGCAAGGGGTGCGGCCACGGCGATAATTTTTTCGCCCAGCAGCTTGAGCGCGCTGCCGGCGCCGTAGAGCGAACGCGAACCGCCGGTGCCGTTGCCCACCAGCGCGGTGTCGGGGTCGCCCTCGTGCAGGCGCACGCGGGCGGCGTCCGCCGCGGCGAGGCCCAGCACATCGGTGACGATGCGCACAAAGGTCGTCTCATGGCCCTGGCCGTTGGACTGCGACACGGCATAGACGTGCAGGTCACCCTTGTCGTCAAAGCGGGCGCTGACCTGGTCCTTGGGCGTCCAGCCGGCGCCGCTCGCCTCAAGGAAAGTGGCGATGCCGATGCCGCGCATCAGCCCCTTTTTCTCCGATACGGTGCGGCGCGCGGCAAAGCCGTCCCAGTCGGCAAGTTGCAGCGCCTTGTCCATGACCGCGGCGAATTCGCCACTGTCGTAGAGCGTGCCGTTGGCCGTCTTGTAGGGCATCGCTTCGGCCGGCACCATGTTGCGCCGACGCAGGGCGAGCGGGTCAAAACCGTGTTCGTGCGCCGCCTTGTCGACCAGCAATTCGATGGCGCAGGCAATGTCGGGACGGCCGGCACCGCGATACGAAGAGACCTGCGCGCCGTTGCTGTAAGCGACGAGGCAGTGGCTGAAGAGCGCCGGCACGCGATAGACGCCGCCCATGGTGACGCTGATGTTGCGCGTGCCTATCATGGCGCCGAATGGCGTGGCATAGGCGCCGAGGTCGGCGCGGTCGTCCCAGCGGATGGCAAGGAAGTTTCCCTCGGCATCCATCGCCAGTTCGCCGGTCAGCGACAGGGCGCGGCCGTGGTTTTCCGACAGGAACAGTTCCGATCGCAGCGCCACCCACTTGACCGGGCGATTGAGTATTTTGGCCGCGAGCATTGCGGCGATGTGTTCGGGGTAGACGTGGCTCCTCAAGCCGAAGCTGCCGCCGGTGTCTTCGGTGACGACGCGGATTGCGCTCTCGGGCAGGCCGGTGACTTGCGCGATGTGCATGCGCATGCCGTTGATGCCCTGGCTCGGTGTGTGGACGGTAAAGCCGCCGTCCTTCCCGTCGTTCCATTGGGCCAGAAAGGCGCGCGGTTCCATCGGCGCACCGATGACGCGCTGGCTCTCGAAGGTGAGCTTGGTGCGCAGCGTTGCGCGCGCGAACGCCGCCTCGACCGCGGCGGCGTCGCCCGATTCGTATTCAAAGGCGATATTGCCCGGCGCCTCGGCGTGCAGTTGCGGCGCGCCGGCGCGGGTGGCGGCGGCAAAGCCCACCGCCACGGGCAGGTCCGCGTATTCGACGGCAATGGCCTCGGCGGCGTCGTGCGCCTGGGACACACTGTCGGCGACCACCATGGCCAGCGGTTGGCCGACAAAATGCACGCGGCCCCCGGCCAGAGCCGGCCAGAACGGCCTTTTCAGTTTCATTCCGCCGAGGCCGTCAAAGGGCACGCCGCCGGGCATCGAATGCCAGCCGGCCGCATCGAGGTCGGCGGCGGTGAGTATGCAATGCACCCCGGGCATGGCGCGTGCGTCTTTGGTTTCGACCGATACGATGGTCGCGTGCGGCCGGTCCGAGCGCAGCACCACGGCATGCAACTGCCCCGGCAGGTTGGTGTCGGCGGTGTAGTGGCCGCGGCCGGTGAGCAGGCGCGCATCTTCGCGGCGCAATGTGGTCTGGGTCATGGATGGGTTTCGGGTCGGTTGGCGGGGGGGGATTGGGTTGCAAAGCGGCAGGCCACGGGGCTGGGCGCATTTTAACGGTAAAGCCGGTAAAGCCTTTTTCGTCGCAGCCGGGCCGCCGGAAGACCTTGGCGCCGGCCAGGTCAATAGGGTAAATGGCTTATTGAAATGCGGGAGAAAAACCGGGATGGTCAGGGGGGCGCCCGATCCAGCCTTGTCCCCGTACGACAGGCGGGGCGGCGGTTTTTTTGCGCAGTTTCAGCGCCTTGCCATGCCTCTGTGGCGCCGCCGACAGCTGCAAAATTGACTTGTCGAGTTCGCGACTAGGCCAAAAGGACTAATGCTCATGGCATAAGGGCGCGGTAGACTTAACGACCCTTTTGTGCGCTGAATCAATGTTCCCATGAACGCCTGCCCGGTTTTTTCGCCAGCCCCAGCGCAACGCGCAGTGCCGTGGCGCCAGACGTGCCTGCCGCGCGGGCCGCAAGGAGCGTGCTTGCGATGAAAATTCTTGTCGTCGACGACCATCCGCTGATACGCGAGGCGCTCAAGGGCGTGCTGCGCGACCTTGACCCGAGCATAGAGCTGATCGAGGCCGAGTCGCTGCAGGAGGCCTTGCTCGCCGTGGCCGCGCACCCGGACCTGCGGCTGATGCTGCTTGACCTCGGGCTGCCCGGCGAGAGCGGCCTTGATGCTCTGCCGATGCTGCGCGAAAACCACCCGCATTTGCCGGTGGTGGTGTTGTCGGCCTCGGAGCAGCCGGGCATTGTCACCCGCGCCATCGACGCCGGCGCCATGGGCTTTATCCCGAAAACCTCGTCGCGCGACCTGCTGGTCAATTCGCTGCGGCGGGTGATCAGCGGCGGCATCTACCTGCCGGAGGACGCGCTGCTCGAGCATGCCGGGGCGGCGGCGCAAAGGGCTACTCCCGCGGGCCGGCCGCAGGGGCTGCGGGATATCGGCCTGTCGGAGCGCCAGGGCCAGGTGCTCGCGCTGTTGGTGCAGGGCAAGCCCAACAAGATGATCGGCCGTGAACTCAACCTCGCCGAGGGCACGGTGAAAATTCATGTTGCCGCCATTCTGAAAACGCTGAAAGTCGCCAACCGTACACAGGCGGTGTTTGCCTTGAGCACGCTCGGGCTGAGGTTGCCCCGGCTGGCCTCGGACGCACCCTCTGTCCACTAACGGGGCGCCGGGCATGTCGCGCCCCCCCCGAACGCCCACTTGACGGCGGTCCTGACGCATGAAAATCGGCATCATTTCGGTTTTTACCGACTATCACCGTCGTGGCGCACACCACCGCGGTGTGTTGCAGCCGCAAATCGGGCCGCTCATCGCCGCCTTGCTCCCTGCGCACGCCGAGGTCGATGTCATCAACGATGCCTGGGACGACCCGGACTGGAGCCGCCGCTACGACCTGCTGTTCATTTCCTGTCTGCACTCGGACTTTGACCGCGCGCGCCAGATTTCCCATTACTGGCGCCGGCGCGGGGCCAAAACCGTGCTCGGCGGCACCATGGCCAGCACCTATGCCGCACTGTGCGCGCCGTATTTCGACGTTATCGCCGTTGGCGACCCGGAGGGGCTGGTGGCGCAGATCGTTGCCGACTTCGAAGCCGGCGTACTACAGGACCGATACGTCGCCACGCCTTTTGACGCGCAGCGCCTGCCCCACCCGCGCCTCGACCTCGCCGCCCGCCAGCAGGTATTGCCGCTCGCCATAGAGGCGACGCGCGGCTGTCCCTTCACCTGCGAGTTTTGCGCCCTTACCGGCATCGGCACGCGTTTTCATACCCGTCCGGCGGCGGCCATCGCGAAGGAACTCACCGCCGGCCAGCGCGCCCTGGCAGGTCTTGCCTCGTGGCTGCGCCGTCATGTCGCCATTTTTTACGACAACAACCTCGGCGGCAACCCGGCGCACATGCGTGCGATCTGCGCCGCGCTCGCGCCCCTTGGTATCCGCTGGGGCGCCTGCGTCACCTTTAACGTGATTTGTGACGAGCAGAACGTCAAGGCCCTGGCGGCGGGCGGCTGCCGCTGTGTCTTTGTCGGGCTGGAGAGCTTCAACCGCGACACCATCCGTGAAATGGGCAAGCACCAGAACGTGCTGGCCGAAACCCAGGCGGCGATCAGGTTGTGCCACGACAACGGCATCCTTGTCATGGCCGGGCTGATGCTCAGCCCCTTGGGTGACAGCCTCGAGTACATCGAGTCGATTCCGGCGCAGTTGCGCGCGGTCGGCCTGCATGTGCCCACCTACATTTGCTTTGAGACACCGTTCCCCGGCACGCCGCATTTTGCCCGTCTTGCCGCGGCAGGCGGGGGCGCGCTGATGCCCAACACCCTGCTGCGCGACCTGAACGGCTATACGCTGGCGGTGCCGCCGCGCCATGCCACGCCCGAGGCGTTTGTCGCGGCCTACAAGCGTGTTTCGAAAAAAATCTACTCGCGCCGCGCCAGGCTGGGCAAATTTCTTGCCGACCTGCCGCGGCTGGCCTTCAGGGGGCGCGCCGCGCCGCTGCTGTTCAACCTCTACGAATTGCTGTTTGCCGACGGCAGGCTTAACGCCGCGCGCAATTTCATCGCCGGTACCGACATCGAACCGCCCGAGACCCACGCCGTGCCCTTCATCGATGCTGATTTTGATTCGCTTGGGGAACGCGCCCGCATCCTTGAGCCGTGGCGCGTGAGCGACGAGCAAGGGCGGGTGTTGCCGATGTGGCTTGGCGCCAAGGCGCTCTATCGCGCCAAGGGCCGCATCAACGAAGGGGTGCAGGTGATGGCCATGCCGAGGTTTGCGGCCGCCGCCTCCGCCCCCGAGAAGCATCCGCGCGTTCCGGCCATGCCGCCCGAAATGGCCGGCGAGCGCGGCCTTGAGGCGGTGGGCGGCTAGGCCGCTCCATTTATCATCAACGCGCCGCCCGGGCCAGAGCATGCTCAACCGAGATCCCTTGTTTGCGGTGCGCCGCACGGCGCGCAACCTGCAGCGCGGCGCCGCAGCGGTCTTGTTTGGCGAACTCAACGCGTTGTCCCCCGTCTCTGACAAACCGCTGCATATTGTTTTCGTGCACGGCGGGCTGTCCTGCTGCTTTGACGCCTTCGCCGACCTGTTCCCGCGCATAGAGGCGAGCCTCGTCGAGCTCGGTGACGCGCCGCCGCTGGTAAGCCTGTTGCGCTTTGAGCACGACACCTACCAGGGGATTCGCGTCAACGCCGAACGGTTGTGCGATCTGGTGACGCAAAAGCTGGCGCAACAGGGCGCGGGCGCGGCGCAGCCCGAGTTGCTGTTCATCGCGCATTCGCGCGGTGGCTTGGTGGCGCGCCTGGCTTCCGACCTGTTGATCGAGCGCGGGCACTGGGGCCGCGACCGGCTGGAGGTGTTTACCTACGGCAGCCCGCACCGTGGCACGCCGTTTTTCGAGAGTGAAGTGACCTTCATGGTCGACCGGTTGATTCGCTGGGCGGGCATCGCCGGGTTCAGCGTGATGCGCTTTGTCCATGACTTGCGCCGGCGCGGGCCGTTGCGCACGCTGCGGCGCAACTTCCATGCCTTGCGCCGTGCCGGTGTGCTGATGGGTCTCGGTTCGGGCTCGTCCACGCTGGCCTTGCGGCGCATGATCTCGGGGCGCAGGTCGGGCGGCGTGACGGTGCGCGGCCAGGGGCCGAGCATCCTCAAGTGGCCGCCGGGCATCGAGGATGTGCGCGAGAGCTCGGCTTTTTTCAGCCAGATCTCGCCCGAGCCGCATTGCGCGCGTTTCTGGACCTTTGGCAGCACCTATGATTTGCGCCGCAACCCGCAGAAGCTTGATGTAGCATCGCGCTATATCCTCAACCTGGTGCAAAAAGCCTTTGTGCTGCTGTCCGACCCGTTGTTTTCCGATGCCGTGCCGGCAAGGCGCGCTGTGGCCGCCCACGGTCGCACCGAGAGCAACGACCTGGTGGTCAGTGTCGAGTCGGCCACTGCCATCGGCCGGGCCTTTCGTGTCGAGGAAAACCTCTGGCATTGCGGCTATTTCAAGGGCTCACCCGGCGAGAAACTCGCCCGCTACCTGCAACAGACCCTGGCGTTTGCACAAACCGGCATTGGTCTTTCGCACCGTCCGGCCTTTGACCAGATGGCCTGATGGGCGCTGAGCGGACCGCGATCGTGGCGGAGCGCTAGGACTTGGCCACCCCCGCCGGCGACAGCGCCGCCGCAAATACCGACGCCCTGCTGCCCGAGCAGACGCTGACGCTGATGGTGCGGCGCGAGCAGGTCGCACTGCTCTACCAGCAACTGCCTACCTCGATCGCCGGCACGCTCGTCGGCATGCTCATCCTTGCCGCGGCGATGTGGCCGGTGTCCACGCACCTGCACATCCTGCTCTGGTGTGCCGCGATTCTCGCCAACCAGAGCTGGCGCGCCATCCTGTATGTGCGTTTTCGCCGCTTGGCGTCAATCGGGGAGGCGCACGGGCCGGCGCAATCGCACGGCTTGCACGACGCCGCCGTGCGCCGCTGGTCGACTTATTGGGCCGTCGGCTCGGGTATCTCCGGCTCGCTCTGGGGTGTCAGCGCCTTCCTGTTTTTTGCCAGCACCTCGCCATTGCACCAGGCGGTGCTGATGGTGCTGGTGTTCGGCATCACCGCGGGGGCGGTACCGCTGATCGCCTCGCACACCTGGTCTTTTTATGTGTTCGTGCTGCCGGCCCTGCTGCCCTTTGTGCTGCGCAACTTTCTCGAGGACGACCTGCTGCACGGCCTGCTCGGGGTGGTGGCCTTCACCGTCACGCTGGCGGTCATCTCCTTCGGTCGCAACCACACGCGGCTGTTGATCGGGTCCTTGCGCAACCGCTTCCAGAACGAGGCGCTGGCCGAACGCCTGCGCCAGCAAAACCTCGACCTTGCCAAGGCGCGCGAAGCGGCCGCGGTGGCGAGTCGTTCGAAAAACCGCTTTTTTGCCGCGGCCAGCCACGACCTGCGCCAGCCGTTGCATGCGCTGGGCCTGTTCGCCGCCGCGCTTGCCGCCAAGGTGCGCGACCCCGAGGCGGTGCACATGGTGGCCAGCGTCAACGCCTCGGCCGAGGCGCTGGAGCAATTGTTCAACGAAATCCTCGACATCTCCAAGATCGACGCCGGCGTGGTCCAGCCGAACATCGACGACGTGCCGGTCGAACGGGTGCTGGCGCGGCTGCGCCATGATTTCATTCCCGAAGCGGCCGAAAAGCGCCTGCGCTTGTCGGTGCGCCATTGCGCCGGCTATGTGCGCACCGATGCGGTGCTGCTCGAGCGCATCCTGCGCAACCTGGTAGGCAATGCCCTGCGCTATACCGAGCGCGGCGGGGTGGTGGTGGGCTGCCGCCGCCGCGGCGACCATGTCGTGTTCGAAATAATCGACAGCGGCATCGGCATCGCCGAGGCCGAACGCCAGCATGTGTTTGACGAGTTCTACCAAGTCGGCAATCCGGAGCGCAGCAGCAAGCGCGGCTTGGGCCTCGGGCTGTCCATCGTCAGGCGTCTGTGCGATTTGCTCGGCCACGAGATAGAACTTGCCTCCTTGCCGGGGCGCGGCACGCGCTTCCGGCTGCACGTGCCGGTCGGTACGCAGCCCGCGCCGGTGGCGCCGCCGCAAGCGCAGCAGGCGCGCTCCGCCAACGACATTGCCGGCCGCCTCATCGTTGTCATCGACGATGAAACGGCGATCGTCGAGGGCATGGAGTTGCTGTTTTCCAGCTGGGGCGCGCAGGTCATCGCCTCGCCCGACGGCGAGGACGTGGTGGCGCGGGTGCACGAGGCGGGGCGCCTGCCCGACGTGATCATCGCCGACTACCGCCTTGCCGGCGGCCGCGTCGGCACCGATGTCATCGCCCGGCTGCATGCCGAGCTCGATCCGGCGATACCGGCGATCATGGTCACCGGCAGCAGCACGCCCGATCGAATGGAAGAGGCGCTGCGCCGCGGTTACGGATTACTGATCAAGCCGGTCATTCCCGAAACCCTGCGCGAGCGCATCGCCTTCACGCTACGCAACACCCCGTCCCCCTGAGCGACGGCGATTGGCGGGGCGCGGGCATTCTGCGTTATCCTCGCACCATCGAGCCCGTGCAAAACGCGGGCACTTATTCCAGTCCCGCCCTGCGGGCACCCTGACAGCATGCCAAGCCTCAATTCTGTTCTGCCTGTTTTCCATGTCCCGGCCGTTGCTCGCGCGACCGCCGCACAACACTGATGGCAGCCGGTCGCGACTGGGCGTTTGCACCAGAAATGAGACCCAAGGCCGACGAACTTGGCTACGACCTCGACGCCGCGCTCGATGCCATGGTACTGCTGCGCGCCGAAGTGCCGGCTGACGCCTTTACCGCCGAGGTGCTCGGAACCGAACGCGCCGGTTACGGCGTGGTGATTCGCGAGGACGGCCTGATCCTCACCATCGGTTACCTCATCACCGAGGCGAGCACGGTATGGTTGACGACGCAGCGCGGCCAGGTGGTGGCCGGCCATCCGCTCGGTTACGACCAGGCCACCGGCTTTGGCCTGGTGCAGCCGCTCGGGCGCATCGATGTCACGCCGATGAAACGCGGCTCCTCCTCCAGTTGCGCGCCCGGTGATGAAGTGGTCGTGGCCGGCCACGGCGGCAGGACGCACGCGCTCGCGGCGCGCATCACCGACAAGCGCGAATTCTCCGGTCCCTGGGAGTATGTGCTGGATGAGGCGATATTCACGTCGCCGGCCCACCCGCAGTGGGGCGGTGCGGCGATGATCGACGAGCACGGCCTGTTGTGCGGCATCGGTTCGCTGCTGGTGCAGGAACTGGAGGGCAACAATACCGTACAGCGCAATATGATCGTGCCCATAGACCTGCTCGACCCGATACTCGATGACATGGTCAAGTTCGGCCGGCCGCGGCGCGCCGCGCGCGCCTGGCTGGGCCTCTATGCCGCCGAGTCGGGCGGGCAACTGCTGGTGACGGCCACCGCCACCGGCGGGCCGGCCGAGCGCGACCGCGTGCAGCCTGGCGACCTGATCATCGAAGTGGCTGGCGAGCGGGTAAAGGGACAGGCGGACTTTTTCCGCAAGGTCTGGCGCCTCGGGCCGGCCGGTGTGCAGGTGCCGCTAACCATCGGGCGCGGCGGCGACGTGTTGCGCCTAGCCGTGCGCTCTGGCGATCGCGCCGATTTTTTGCGCAAGCCCTACCTGCACTGAGAAGTTCCGCCGGGCGCCGCCGGGCTATTTGCTCTTTGCCGAACTGCGCAACTGTACGGCGAGCGCGAGGACGGCCGCGCCGATGGCAATGCCGCACACCGCGAGCCAGCCCGAATAGGCGAGCGCGATACTCGCCAGGAACGCACCCAGCGCATTGCCGCCCCACACCCCGCCTGAAAATATCGTATTCGAACGGCTGCGCGCATCGGGCACGATGGTGTTGATCAGGGTCTGGTTGGCGACCATGGCGCCACGCAGGCCGCAATCGAGCAGTATCGCCCCGGCCACCGCAGCGGCGACCCAGTGGTCGGCAAAGGCAAGGGCGAGGAACGCGGCGATCACCACGCAGATTCCGGTAGTCACCACCGGCGTCACGCCGCGCCTGTCCATCCAGTGGCCGGCCGGCCGCGCGATGAGGATGCCGGCGGCACCTGGAATGCCCATCAGGCCGGCTTGCGCCGGTCCGAGTTGGTGGTATTGCAGCAGCATGGCGGCAATGGTCGCCCAGAAACTGCCATAAGTGACGCCAAGCAATGCCTGGATGATGGCGACGCGGCGCAGGTCCGCGTATTGGCGTAACAACACACCGATGGAGTGAAGCAGCGCGAAATAACCCAGATGCGTGGTCGGCGCGAAGCGCGGCAAACGGCGGTACAGCACCGGCGCGAGGGCGAGCAGGGTGCAGGCGCTGATCACATACATCCAGCGCCAGCCGAGGTGGGCGGCGACAAAGCCGCCAGCGACGCGCGCATACAGGATGCCGAGGAACAGGCCGGTGAGCAGGGTGCCGACAATGCGGCCGCGCTCACCCGGGCTGGTCATCTCGGCGACCATGGGGATGATGTTCTGGCTTGCCGACGAACAGCCGATGCCGGCAAAAAACGACGCGAAGGCCAGCACCGCCAGCGAGGGCGCCGCGGCCATGGCGAGAACCGCCACGATCAATATTGCGAACTGCGCGAGGAACAGCGAGCGCTTGTCAAAGCGGTCCCCGAGCGGCACCAGGAACACCGTGCCGGCCAGAAAGCCGGCAAAAGACAGCGTCGGTACCCAGCCGGTTGCGGCGGCACCGGCGCCGAATTCGGCGCCGATGGCGGTGAGCATGGGCGTCTGGAAGTGGACGTTGCCCGAACACACAAACATGGTCAGGGTCAGCAGCAGCATCAGCCCGGGAGTGAGCGAAGGGGCGGGAGGGCGGTGCGGTGTGGTGGCGGTCATTGGGCGTGTTGCTGTGCGGGAAGCGGATGCAGGCGGGCATTGTAGTGTGTAGCGGCGTCGGTCAGGGTTCGGTCCACCCGGGGCCGGTAGGATGGCCTAGAATAAATCCATTGCGCCCCCATATGGTTGCCATGACGCCTTCCGTTCGCCCCGCTGCCGTCGCCGGCCAGTTCTACCCCGCCGCGCGCGCCGAACTTGCGCGCGACGTCGCCGAACTGATTGATCACACGCCGGCGGCCTTGCCCGCGCCCGGTTGGCCCAAGGCGCTGATCGTGCCGCATGCCGGCTATATTTATTCCGGTCCGGTGGCGGCGCGCGCCTTTGCATTGCTCGGGCCGGCGCGCGGCACGGTGGGCCGTGTGGTGCTGCTCGGGCCGGCACACCGCGTCGCGGTGCGCGGCCTGGCCCTGCCCGGCGTCGAGGCATTTGACACGCCGCTGGGCCGCCTCGCCATCGACGCCGCCGCGGTGCGCGCCTTGAAGGCGCTGCCGCAGGTGGTCGAATCGGCCGAGGTGCACCGCCAGGAACATTCACTCGAAGTGCAGTTGCCGTTTATCCAGCAGGCGCTTGGCAATGTCTCACTGGTGCCGCTGGTGGTGGGCGATGCCACGGTCGAAGAGGTGGCACAGGTGCTCGACTTGCTCTGGGGTGGCGAGGAGACGCTGATCCTCATCAGTTCCGACCTGTCGCATTACCAGGCCTACGATGCGGCGCAGCGAACCGATGCCGCCACGGTCAAGGCCATTCTCCAATCCGAAACCGCCATCAGCCACCAGCAGGCCTGCGGCGCCACGCCCATCGCCGGCTTGCTGCTCGCGGCAAAGCGGCATGGCGTCGCTGCCGAGCTTCTGGATGTGCGCAACTCCGGCGATACCGCCGGCGGCAAGGCGCGCGTGGTCGGCTATGCCTCGTTTGCCTTTTATGAACAGTCTGCGCAGTTCACGCCCGAACAGGGGCGCGCTTTGCTGGCGATTGCCCGTGCCAGCATTGCCGGCGCGTTTGCTGGCTCGTCTGGTGACGGTGCGGCGGCGGCTCCCGCCGCCGGTGACGCCTGGCTGCGGCGCCGGCAGGCGAGTTTTGTCACGCTGACGATCAACGGCGCGTTGCGCGGTTGCATCGGTTCACTCGAGGCGCACCGCCCGCTTGGCGAGGATGTCGCCGCCAATGCGCGCGCCGCGGCTTTTTCCGATCCGCGCTTCGCCAGGCTGACGGCCGAAGAGTTTGCCCGGGTCGGGGTCGCGCGTGTCGATGTCGAGGTATCGCTTCTTGCCACGCCACGCCGCCTGGTGTTTGCCGACCATGCCGACCTCATCGCGCAACTCGCGCCCGGGGAGGATGGCATCATCCTCGAATGCGACGGTCGCCGCGCCACCTTCCTGCCGCAGGTCTGGAGCAGCATCCCCGAGCGCGAGCAATTCATCGCGCAACTCAAGGCCAAGGCCGGCCTGCCGGCGGTGGCCAGCACGCGCTGCAAAGTCTGGCGTTACCGCGCCGCCAAGTGGCGCGAGGCGGAATTCAGGACATGAGCACCGCTGCTCCACTCGCCGCCCACGACGCGCGCTGGTGGCACCGCCTTGATGATGGTCGCATCCAGTGCGACCTGTGCCCGCGCGACTGCCGCCTGCATGAGGGCCAGCGTGGCGCCTGCTTTGTGCGCGCGCGCGAAAACGACAAGATGGTGCTCACCACCTATGGGCGCTCGTCCGGCTTTTGCGTCGACCCGATAGAAAAAAAACCGCTCAACCAGTTTTACCCCGGCAGTTCGGTGCTGTCATTCGGCACCGCCGGCTGTAATCTGGCCTGCAAGTTCTGCCAGAACTGGGACATATCCAAGTCGCGTGAAATGGATACGCTGATGGACGAGGCCTCGCCCGCGACCATCGCGCGCGCGGCGCAGGAACTGGGTGCAAAGAGCGTCGCCTTTACCTACAACGACCCGGTGATCTTTGCCGAGTACGCCATGGACGTTGCCGACGCCTGCCATGCGCTGGGCGTGCAGACCGTGGCGGTGACCGCCGGCTATATCTCGCCCGGCCCGCGGCGCGATTTTTACGCAAAAATGGACGCCGCCAATGTCGACCTCAAGGCCTTCAGCGAGGATTTCTACTGGCGAGAGACCGGATCACACCTCGCGCCTGTGCTCGACACGCTGGTGTATCTCAGGCACGAGACCAAGGTGTGGTTCGAAATCACCACGCTGCTTATACCCGGGCGCAACGACAGCGACGCCGAGCTCAAGGCCATGAGTGCGTGGGTTGCCAGGGAGCTCGGTCCGGACGTGCCCTTGCACTTCACCGCCTTCCACCCCGACTGGAAAATGCGCGACGTGCAGGCGACGCCACCGGCGACGCTGACGCGGGCGCGGCGCATCGCCCTCGACCATGGCCTGCGCTATGTCTATACCGGCAATGTGCACGACAGCGAGGGCGGCAGCACCCACTGCCCGCATTGCGACAACGCGGTGATTGCGCGCGACTGGTACACCATACTCAATCATCGCGTCAGCGAGCTGGGCGATTGCCTGGAGTGCGGCGGGGCGATTGCCGGGAGGTACGGCAGGTTTGACAAGCCCTTTGGGCCAAAACGCATTCCGGTGAGGCTGGCCGCGCACCGCTGATTTTATTCCTGCCGATGGCTGGAAAGCCACGGCTGGCGCGGGTTTCCAGCCTATGACCGCTTTATTTTCTTGCCCGGTTTGGCCTTTCTCGGTTTCGGCAAGGGCAACTCAGCAGCGGTCAGGCGTATCAGGGTGGTCATCGCCGGCCTGTCATCGAGTTCATCACCGACAAGAAAATGCGGCCTCGCCCCGGGGTAGGGCGGCGCTTCGGTGACGCTGGCGAGGTTGTCGCGCCCGCGCGCGGTTGGCTTGACGAACAACTGGTTGTCACAGACCAGCGCGATGACCTTGCCGTCACAGTAAGCGGCGTACTCGCCGAACATTTTGCGGAACGACACCTGCCTGGCATCGCTGACCTGGTCGCGGACGTATTCGACAAAACCCAAATCCGAGGCCATGCACTAACGTTTTGCTGTGCGGCGGGCGCGCGCGATGGTTGCAGGCGGTGCTGGGCTGGCCACCCGTCCGCACCAGCTATAGTTATGCGGCAACCTGCTCGTAGGAAAACTGCGGCGCGCCGGCGCGCTGAGACGCATGCTCGACGGTGATGGAGCAAATGTTGCCTTTGGCATCCACGTCAAGAACGGTGTTTTCATCAAGGTCGCGAGTCTCGGACACGGGAGAATCGAGAAACTCGATAAGCAGCGTATCGGTGTCAGCGAAGTAACGAACTTTCATGGCGCAAACCTTCTGTCAAAGAAAGCGTTATGTACGGTTTCACCATCGGGCAAGAGAATCACGCGCAGAAACTTATTCTCCATTTCGGGCACTTGGACCCAACGTCGAATCCGACCGTCAGCCTGAATTGCCTCCCGTATTGGTGTCCGAATGGCCCTATCAATCCATTCGTCTCGAATAATAGCCCGATCCGCTCGTAGACGGATTGCCGCAAAGTAACCTGTGACTTTCACGTCATCAGCGTATCAGAGTTTCTTTTTGCCGGCTGACGGTGCGGCATAACGTCGACAATCAACGGCCGCCGAAGGCGATCCGTTGCATTTCAAGTTAGATTCCGATGATTTCATTTAGTCCTTCGACTACAAGCGCAAGCTCCTCCGGGGTGGAGCGCCCCAGCTTCGAGCCGATGCGCTCAACGGACAGGGTTCGTATCTGGCTGATCTTGACCCAGGAGCGTTTCGCCAGTTTCGGAGATTTTAGTTCGTGTGTGAGAGGAAATCCCGCGCGCTGAGCTTGGCTGGTCAAGGCAACCGCGATGACTGTACCGGAGCGTTCGTTGAACACGTCATGACTGAGAACCAGCACGGGACGCAGGCCGGCCTGTTCGCGGCCGCGTATGGGGTTGAGATCGGCCCAGCGTATTTCGCCCCTCAGTATTCGGGCCACGACTCAAGCTCCTGGCCCAAGCCTTCCTCGGCGAGAGCTTTTTCAAACTTGGGATCGAGTTTGGCACACTCCAACGCAAGGCGACCACGCTCCATTCGGGCAAGTTTCTCGCTCACGGCCGCCTGAATCGCCCGACTACGGTTGGGGAAAATGCTCTTCGAGACCAAACCGTCAACGCGAATCAGCGTGTCTTTGTCCAGGGTAATCGCTACCTTTACGCTACTCATGTTTTTCTCCAAAGTATGACAATACATCATACCACAGGCGGGGCACAAGGAATCTAACGTCCCGCATAACCCGCCTGCGGAGGCTGCGCGAAGCGACGCTGGAGCAGGTCGGCGTTGATGCGGCGGTTAGGCGTCACGGGGCACGGCTCTCGCTGACCTGGTCTGCTAGAAGCTGAAGCTTGTTTTGACCGGCGGAGGTGACTTGAGCGTTTGCTGCACCACGCAGCACCGCTCCGCTGCGACTTGAAGCTTCTGCAACAGGTCGGGTGAAGTTCCTTCCTTCGCCTTCAGCTTGACGTCACATGTCATGGCTTGGAAGCCAACGGGGACCGTGGGATCCATAGCCATCGCTCCGCGTACGTCCGCCGTCGCAGTAACTCGGACTTCCAGCTCTGTCAGCTCGACGCCAAGCAGATTTGCGACCATCCGCACAGCGGAATCTTGGCAGGCAGCGAGCGCTGCGCAGAGCAGATCCCCTGGCGTGGGAGCGTCGTGCAGCCCTCCGACTGCCGCATGCACCCCTACTGGGATGGATACGCCGCAGCCATCCATCGGTTCGACCTTGGAGTGAAACGGGTCCGCTGCGACTTCGCCGGATGTCTTGGCATGGTCAATGACCATCGCCGACTCGGGCGCTTCCTTGTACTTGGACTTCAGAGGTTTCTGAATGCTGTAGACGCTCGTTTGCATGATGATGACTCCTCGGTTGTGATGCCTAACGTCATAATCAACTGCGGGCGCGCGAGGTGGTTCCGAAGAAACTGAAGCCCGCTTTCGCCCGTCCGTTGCATTTAAAGTTATACCTCACCGCTTCACGCCGCGATCTTGCGAAGCACCGATGGGTGCAGCTCAGCTACTTTTATCAACGTCTTTGCAGCCGCATTAGGCTCACGGCGCCCCTGCTCCCAGTCTTGGATCGTACGGATCGAGACTCCCAGCAATTGGGCAAACTTTGCTTGCGACAGACCTGACTTTTCCCTTGCTCGGACGATTGGATATGACCCGATCGTGTAGCGGCGGCCAATGCTACCGGCTTTGATGTCGCGAATTCCTTGTAGGATTTCTTGGCCGAGATCACGGGATTTCTCCCATTTCGTCAGTTGCTTTTCAGTCATTTTTCGCATTGTCAATTTCCTCTTTCATTGACCTCAAGACGTGGGCTGGGATGTTTTCACTTACGTTCTTGCCGTAGAGCGTAAGCATCCAGATGTGGCCACGGGCCAACCGCAGGTAATAGATCACCCGCAAACCTCCACGTTTCCCCCGCCCTTCGGCGGCCCACCGAAGTTTACGAACACCCCCTGATCCTGGAACCACCTTCCCGGAATTGGGATGCTTAATCAAATGAGTCTGCAGTTCGCCGTACTCGTCGTCGTCGAGGTACCTATCTAGCGCCTTGGTGAAAAACGGAGTTTCAATGAACTCAAACATGGTTCTATGCTACGGCAATGCCGTATCAATGTCCAGAGTCCTTCCTGTGTCGATGGTGAGGTATAACGCCTTGGTCTGCGGCGGGCGCGCGCAATGGTTGCGAAGAAGCTCAAGGCCGCATTCGCCCGTCCGCAGCACCTAAAGTTATACGGTAACTGCCACGCGCTCGCGAAGAAATTCGGGCGCAAAGTCTGCGCCACCGGGCCAGGTGAGCGTGTGATACGCAAGGGTAAATGCTTTGAATTTCTCAACGTCTTGCAATGGGCCAAAAACTGGCCCAACGAGTTCGGCAGAAAGATCCACTTCGCCTTTCGTGCCATCGCTGAACCGCACCCAGACGACGTAGTCACGAGCGTAGCGTGCTTCAAGAATATGAAGAAACATTGCGTCACTCCAATGGGTCAATTGTTTTCAATGGCTGCTTACCTTGGGCAAGTAACCAGTCTGCGGCAAGCTCTGTCTTGTGTAAAGCGTACCACTCCAATACCAGATTCAATGCACGATGCGGAAACTTTCCCGTGACTAGGCCGGACTCAATCTGCACTGTAATTTCGAACTCGGCATACTCGGCGTGAAAATGTGGTGGTGCGTGATCACGGTAGTACATGTAGATCACGATTCCAAGAAAGCGACTGAGTTCAGGCACGATCTTCCTTTACCGCATAACGTCGCTATTGAGCCGCGCCGATAGGCGTCGGCTCAAATAGCTTGTTATGCCTCATGCCGGCCATGAGCTACTTGTCGGCGACTGCCAGCAATGCCTTGGGATTGGACTGCGCTATTGTGAGCAAAGTCCGTGCGGCGCCGCTAGG